>JBGSTE010000632.1:0-3715 GCA_041736655.1 Phycisphaeraceae bacterium
GCCGCCGACCACCGGCGACGCCGAGGCGCTGCCGTTGAGGAGGCTGCTCAGCGCCGTGACTCCAAGCCCGGCACTGAGGCCGACCGCGGTCTTGCCGAAGAACTGCCGACGGGTGATTTTGAGGAAGTGTTCTTCTAAGGGGTTCATGGTCATGCCTCGTCGTCAGGCGTTGTTTGTAGGTGGGCGTTGTTAAGGGTGGCTGTTGTTACGGGAGGTCGAGGCTCCTGCCGAGCCGCGAATCTTCTTTGCTTCCGGCTCGGCAGGAGCCTCGCCCTCCCAACTCAGTATCGATCAATCTCGCACAATCGTCTCGTCCAGCGACAGTACCGCGTTACAGATCATCATCCACGACGCGAGCTCGGCCGGGTCGTACGTCTGCGGCAGCGGGTGCTCGCCCTGGGCAAGCAGGGCCGTGGCGTCGTCAGGCAACTTGCCGTAGCGATCGCGGTAATACGCCAGGGTTTCACGCAGGACCGACAGCACGCGGTCGTCGGCCAAACCACCGGTGCATCGGCGATAGATCAACGACAGCCGGGCGTCGTCGCCCTGGACCTCGGTCAGGGATCGCTGCGCCAGGGCCCGGGCCGCTTCAAGGAACTGCTCGTCGTTCCAGAGCACCAGCGCCTGCAGCGGGGTGTTGGTCAGGTCGCGCTGGATGACGCAGAACTCACGCGTCGGGGCGTTAAAGGTCTGCATCTGAGCCGGCGGACTGGTGCGCTTCCAGAAGGTGTACATGCTTCGGCGGTAGAGCGCTTGACCCTTGTCACGGCTAAAGCGGGCGGTGTTGGAGTTGCCCATCGACACTTCACTCCACAGGTCGCCGGGCTGGTAAGGCTTGACGCTCGGCCCGCCAATTTCGTCATTCATCAGCCCCGCCACGTACAACGCCTGGTCGCGGATCAACTCGCCCGCCAAGCGTCGGCGCGGGAAGTAGCTCAGCAGCCGGTTGGGTTGATCGATCTCCAGCGAGGCGATCTGCGTGACCGCCTGCTGGCGATAGGTCGCGCTGGTGACGATCTGGCGGATCAGGGCCTTCATGTCCCAGCCGGACTCGACGAACGACACCGCAAGATAGTCGAGAAGTTCCATGTGGCTGGGCCACTCGGCCTGGCTGCCGAAGTCTTCAGCCGTTTTGACCAGGCCCGTGCCGAAGATCATCTGCCAGATGCGGTTGACCTGCACGCGTGCCGTCAGCGGGTGCTCGGGCTGGGTCAGCCACATCGCATAGCCCAGGCGGTTGTTCGGCGCGTCCTGCGGCATCGCAACATCCAGATACAGCGGCGGGCGACGCTCGCGCAGGCGCTCGGTGATCGGCTGGGTGTATTCGCCGCGGTTAAGCACGTACGCCGGCAGGGGCTGGTCCAGTTCCTTCATCACCAGCACGGGCACCGCCTGATCTTCAAGTTCCTTGAGCTTCGACTCAAAGGCCTCGACAGACTTCATGGCCTGGTCTTGCTCGGGTGCAAACTTCTCTCGCCAAGAGATCACAGACTTGTCGTAAAGTCCGTCCGGGAGGATCTCGCTGGGGATCAGCGCGATCGGTTGGAGCGGATGCGAAAGGTCTTTGGTGTTTCTTGGGAAGGTTGCCCGGATCGCCTGCACGCCCTGATCTGAGCAGGCGCCGAGGTTGATGCGGACTGCTGCCAGGGCGTGTTGCTTGTGCTCCGACTGCTGCTTGAGGGTGAAGATCAGCTTTGTCCCACCTTCAAATCCGAACGGCTTGTCGGCGACAAACAGTGCCGTGCGCGGCGTGGGGTCGTTGGCGGAGCCCAGGCCCCAGCCGAGTTTGTCGTCATTTAGTGCATTGAGTACGTCAAAGTCACCTTCAGCTTGTTCATGGCTTGCCCACGCGTCGATGAACGTGACATCCTGGGTCTGATTGGGGTCGGCCAGTGAGACCGCTTTTGCGGAAATGTAGGTCAGTACCGCGTTGCCGTTTTCGGCCCTGCCGACGAAAGTCTTGCGGCGATCAGTAATTGTCAGGGCGTCAAGCTTGATTACGCGCAGTCCGGTCGCCTTTGTTTCGAGCGTTACGATGTAGTCCTCGGTGTCCGCGGGCGCGCCGGTGAACTTGATCGACTGATCCTTTTGAACTTCAGCCTTGGTTTCGTTGTGTGTGGATGTCGCCTGCGTCGGGTTGGGCTTATCCCATTCAACCTTGGCCGTAGCTCGCAGATTCTGCTGCCACGCCTCGAACTGTTCCTGCATCTTCGGCAGGCCCTTGTCGCGCAAGGCTCGGGCCTGTTCCAATTCGGGCATCATCGCATTGATCTGGGCCTGAAGTTCCTTGGACTTCCAGAGGATGAAAGGCGGATAGGCCCGGGCGACGGTCTGGTTGTTGGTGTAGACGCCCTGTTCCTGGATCGAGTTGAAGTAGGCCCAGGTCGAGTAGTAGTCGTCCATCGTGATCGGGTCGTACTTGTGGTCGTGGCAGCGCGAGCAGGTGTAGGTCTGGGCCATGAACACGGCGGTGATGGTCTCGATGCGGTCGTTCATGGCGATGACGCGATACTCGTCATCGAGCGCGCCGCCCTCGTCGTTGATGTTGTGCATCCGGCAGAAGGCCGAGGCGAGGATCTGCTCCTGCGTCGCGTTGGGCAAGAGGTCGCCGGCCAGTTGTTCGATGACGAACTGGTTGTACGGCATGTTGCTGTTGAAGGCCTCGATCACCCACTGCCGCCAGGGCCAGGCGGTGCGGATGTTGTCGTGATGGAAGCCGTTGGTGTCGGCATAGCGGGCCGCATCGAGCCAGTCGATGGCCATGCGCTCGCCAAAGTGCGGGCTCCCCAGCAGGCGGTCGACCAGCTTCTCGTAAGCATCGGGCGACTTGTCGTTGATAAAGTCGCTGATCTCTTCAGGCGTCGGCGGCAGGCCGATCAGGTCCAGCGACAGCCGGCGGACCAGCGTCGCGCGGTCGGCTTCTTTGGATGGCTTGAGGCCGTTCTTCTCCAGACGCTGGGCGACAAAGCGGTCGATATTGCTCCGCGCCCAGCCCTCGTTGGCGACCACAGGGATCTCGGGCTTGACCGGCTTCTCAAAGGCCCAGTGGCCCTTGTACACCGCGCCTTCTTCAATCCACTGACGCAGCAGCGCGATCTCCGCATCGCTGATGGTCAGCTTCTTGTCCGGCGGGGGCATCTTCAGCTTGTCGTTCGTGTGCGTCACCCGCTTGAGCAGCTCCGACGCATCGGGATCGCCCGGCACGATCGGGATCTTGCCGCTGGTCGCTGGCACGGTCGCGGTGGCAAAGGTGTCCAGGCGGAAGCCGCCGGCGTCCTTGGCAATGTTCGCGTCCGGGCCGTGACAGGCAAAACACTTGTCCGACAGGATCGGCCGGATGTCGCGGTTAAAGTCGATCGGGTGCGTGGCCTTGTCTGGCGCAGCCTCGTTATTCACCGGCAGCAGCGACGCGTCGTCAGCCGCGTTTCCGGCCTGATCGGCGCAGCCGACCAACGCCGACGCCGCCGCGACGGCCAAGGCGGAACAGAGCGACTTCCAGACACGCAGGGGCTGTTGCAGGTAGATCAGCATGGCTTTTTACAGGCTCAGCGTCAGTTCGTTCATGTCCAGATACAAATCACCCTAATGATAGACCATGTACGCAGGGAATTACAGCGCGTGTACATGGAAAAATGGAGAACGTTGTACGATGATGGCCCGCTGCGAAACGCTGGCCTCTGTCGTCCGACAGCAGATCAAGGCATCGCTGTGGTTT
>JBGSTE010000023.1:0-6354 GCA_041736655.1 Phycisphaeraceae bacterium
GGATGCCCAGCCCGATCATGAAGCCCAGCGCAACCTGCGCCGAATCGACAAACGCCAGCGTCAAGCTCCCGAGGATCATGCCCAGCATCGTCCCGCCGAGGATGCACGCGGCCTTGAGCAGCCTTCCGCCCGCCAGCCAGAGCACCACCCCCACGCCGACCACCACCCAGCGCGCCGTCTGTGTCAGCACCGGCAGGGATTGGTCGGCCTGCTCAAACCATTGCTCGAGGGTCTGGGTTGCGCTCATGGTCCGCTACGCTCGTGGACAGGTTCAGTCTCGGCCGCATTGTCCACCAGCCGGGCCCGCAGGCATGCGAAACCGGCCATGAGCATTATCGCAGATCGGACGCATCCGCCGTTACAATGCCGCCGTGAGTGAAACACCCAAGCCCAGCCCCGATACCCCCACCGGCGATGACCAGGCGCTTGCGCCGCTGCGTGCCCGCATCGACGCGCTGGACCAGCAGATCGTTCGGCTGCTCAACGAGCGGGCCACGGTCGTCGTCGAGGTCGGCCGGATCAAGCGGGCCGGCAACACGCCGATCTACGTCCCCGACCGCGAACGCCGCGTGCTTGAACAGGTCCGCAGCTACAACCAGGGCCCGCTACCCAATAAGTGCATCGATGCGATCTACCGCGAGTTGATGTCCGGCAGCTTCGCGCTCGAGCGGCCGCTGCGCATCGGCTACCTCGGGCCGCCGGGCTCGTTCTCGCACCTGGCCGCTTCGTCCAAGTTCGGCCAGTCGGTCGAATACGACAACCTCGCCGACATCCCGCTGATCTTTAACGCCGTGGACCGCCGCGACTGTGACTACGGCCTGGTGCCCATCGAAAACTCCACCGAGGGCTCCGTCGCCGCATCACTGGATGCCCTGGCCGACACGCACGCAAAAGTCTGCGCCGAGGTACTCATCGCGATCCACCACAACCTGCTGGCCAACTGCGAAGCGCCGGACATCAAGCGGATTTACTCGCACCCGCAGGCGCTGGCGCAGTGCCGCAACTGGCTGTCGACGCAGTTCCCCAACGTCGAGCGCATCGCCACCGCATCGACCTCGCGCGCCGCTGAGATGGCCGCCAAAGAGCCCGGCTCCGCCGCGATCGCCTCGGCCCTGGCCGCGAAGCTCAACAACCTCCACGTCCAGTTCGAGAACATCGAGGACAAGACCAACAACACCACGCGCTTCTATGTCATCGGTCAGCAGTTGACCAAGCCCACCGGCGATGACAAGACCGCGATCATGTTCACCACCGAGCACAAGGCCGGGGCACTGACCGAGGTGCTCAACGTCTTCCGCGACTACGGCCTGAACCTCACGCACATCGACAAGCGCCCCAGCCAGCGCGTCAACTGGGAGTACACCTTCTTCGTGGACCTGATCGCGCACCAGGAAGACGCGTCATTCAAGCAGGCCGTCGCCGAAGCGAAAAAACACTGCCTGCAACTGGTCACGCTTGGTTCGTTCCCGCGCGCCAGCGAAGTGATCTGACGGGCAGGTCGTACAAAAGCGCGGCCGAAGACTGCACAACACGATACGGAGTCGAAGCGATGTCTAAATCCTACCTCTTTGGCTACGACAGCGATATGCCGCTGGGCATGACCAACAACCACCAGCAGAGCGGCACCGGGCCGACCAAGCGCAACGACTCGGATGTCCGCTACCTCGAAGACCGCGTGGATCGGTTGTCACTCATCTGCATGGCCATGTGGTCGCTCTTGCAGGACAAGACCAAGCTCACCGAAGAAGACCTCCTGGAACGCGTCAAGATGCTGGACCTCATGGACGGCAAGGAAGACGGCAAGGCCACCCGCACCGTCATGCAGTGCAGCGCTTGCAACCGGCCGATGAACCCCCGGCACAAAAAATGCCTCTACTGCGGCAGCGGCAAACTCATCCAGAGCGCGTTCGATGCGCTCTGAGTTTTACGGGAGGGCGAGGCTCCTGCCGAGCCGCGAATCTTCTGAAACTCGCGGCTCGGCGGGAGCCTTGCCCTCCCATGGGCTTGACCCGTAAATGCGTCACCTGTCGCCCGCGCGGTGGAAAACGTGTCGAATCTGCAGGCGATCGCGACCGGGGCCTATCCTCATCGACTGATTGAATCGTGCCCACCGGCCTGGGTGGCCCTTATATCGCACAACCTACCGCATTTGGTGTGACGAGCCCTTGCATCCACCACATCTTGCGGTAAAGTGCATCTAATCCTTGTCGCCGGCCTTGCCCGCGAAAGCCCCGGAGAAACGCCTTGCCCGTCCTCAGTGACCGTCAGATCCGTGACCTTCTGGTCGTCGAGCCTTTCCTGCCCGCGCAGAAGCGGCCGGGCCGGATCTCCTACGGCGTGTCGTCCTATGGCTACGACGTCCGCGTCGGCACGCTCTTTAAGATCTTCACCAACGCGCCGCTGGACGGCGGGGCGTCCATCGTCGACCCCAAAAACTTCGACGATCGCAACTTCGTCACCGTCGACACCAACAAGACCGGCAAGGACCACATCATCGTCCCGCCCAACTCGTTCGCGCTGTGCGAGACGATCGAGACCTTCCGCATCCCGCGCGATGTGCTGGTGATCTGCGTGGGGAAGAGCACCTACGCCCGCTGCGGGATCATCGTCAACGTCACGCCGCTGGAGCCCGAGTGGCGCGGCAAGGTGACCATCGAGATCAGCAACACCACGCCGCTGCCGGCGAAGATCTACGCCAACGAAGGCATCGCGCAGATGATCTTCCTCAAGGCCGAGGAGGTCTGCGAGATCAGCTACGCCGACAAACAGGGCAAGTACCAGGACCAGACGGGTCTGGTGCTGCCGAAGGTGGATTGATTCTTGCGGATGTTTCAACGGGTGTTGCGATTCAAATCAGCAATCAGTAGTCAGTGATTGACAGGAGACAGGCGACGAGCGTGGCGCGCCCCCAGGTGGGCTGACAAGGACTGACATGGGGCGGCGGCTCACGTCCCGCGACGGACCGCGATGCGATGGATCGCAGACGACGCAGCAGTGGACGCTCCGATGAGACGCATGCCCCCGACGATGGCCAGGGCCGGCCAAACGCTCGCTCCCTTCTCCCTCCACCCCTGCGGACAGCCACCTGTCCGCGGGGGCTTTTTTAGAGGCAGGGTTTTTATTATCCCGACGTGCGTCTTCATGGGTGCCCGGGCCGCTTGCCGGCCCGGCTGTGTGACAGATAATTCGTCCCGGCCGGCAAGCGGCCGGGGCATCCCTGACATGATGCAAAGCCATCGCAAAAAAGACAGGGGCCAAGCGAGGCATGTCATGCCTTCCACTTGGCCCCTGTCCCTTGGCCTCTTGGCCTGTTCTAATTATTTCTGCTTGAACAGCGGGTCCTTGGGGTTGCCCTTGGACATGATGAAGGCGACGAGGTCGGCCAGTTCGTCGGCGCTCATGCCATTGACCAGTCCCGAGGGCATGGCCGAGCCGGGCGAGAGTTCGACCGACGCGACCTGATCCATGGGCACGTCGACGGTCGTCTGATCCAGCACGTTGGGCTGGACCTTGACGACCTGGTCGGTCTTTTCAAGGACGCGACCGATGACCTTCGTGCCGTCCTTCTTGGTCACGATGGACAGGGCATACTGCTCGGAGACTTCCTTGCTGGGCTCGATGGTGTGGAGCATGAGGTCCTTGACGCTGAACTTGCTAACGACGGAGGTCAGGGCCGGGCCGATCTGTCCGCCGACGGTGTCGACGAGGTGGCACTGCGAGCAGGTCGCGCCCTGGTAGAGGCCCACGCCGCGGTTGAAGTCTCGCGTGCCTGGCTGGAGGCGTTGCTCGACGAGCTTGGCGGCCTGCTCGGTGGTCCAGTTGCGGCCTGGGCCGCGGGGAAGGACAACGGGGATCAGCGGATTGACTTCCGGCGGATTTTTCAGGTCGCCGAGCCAGGCCAGTTCCTGCTCGGTCAGCGACTTAAGAACCTGCTCGCGGACCTTGCCGACATATCCCTTGTAGGAGTTGCCGCCATTGCCGAGCATGGCGAGGTTGAGCCAGGAGAAATAGCTCTGCAGGGTCTGCGGGGTCCAGCCTTCCTTGCTGTTGCGGAGCATGAAGGCGATGTTGAACTGGTCAATCGGCGGGGGGTTGTCACGCATCGCGATGATGGCTTCGCCGTAGCGGTCGTTCTTCGCGGCCAGGTCCATCCACACCGGCGGCTCGGAGCCCTGCATGTTGTTCATGAGGTCCACGGCGAAGGCGATGGCGGTCGGGTCTTCGAGGAACACCCGCATGCGGACGAGTTCGACCTTGACGTGGGCGTCTTCGGTCTTGACCAGCGGGGCGATTTTTTCCAGCAGGGCCTTGGTGACCGCGTCATCGGGCTTGGGCGCTTCTTTGTTGGAGTGGGGCGCGGCGGCACGGGCGAGCTCGATGCCGGTCGCCCGCAGCCAGGCGAGGTTGAGCGTCGTGTTGGCAGGGTCGAGATTCACGCCCATGAGGACCGCGAGCGCGTCTGCATGGCGGTGACGGGCCAGCGCCATGCCGGCGGCGGTCCGCGTCATCGGGTCTTTTTCAGCCTTGGCCTTGTCGAGGTAGCGGTCGACTGGCTGGTGTTCAAGCGCGACGCGGGCGGCAAAGCGGATGAAGCGGTCGCTGTGGTTGAGGTTGGCCCAGATCAGGGCGATTGCGCCGGCCGGGGCATCGGGGCTGTGCAGGGTTTCGAGTTCCTGGCGGAGCTTGGCGAGGTCGGTCAGCGGTTCCACGGCCGGGGCGGTGGTGTCGTTGACGCCGTAGTAGACCACGCGGTACAGGGCCGAGTCGCCCTTGCGTCCGCCGGTGGTGAAGTACATCGCGCCGTCAGCGCCGATGACCGCGTCGGTCAAAGGCAGGGGCTTGCCGTAGACAAAGGCTTCGGAGGTGCCGGTGTACGAGGCGCCGTCGGGCTTAAGGTGCACGGCATAGATAGTGCCGTAGGTCCAGTCGAGAATGTAGAGCGCTTTCTGGTACTTGGTGGGGAACTTGGCGCCGGTGCCAAAGAGAACGCCGACTGGCGAGCCGGGGCCGATGTCAACGGCCGAGGGCAGGGAGTCTTCGAAGTAGGTGGGCCACTTGCCGCTGCCGTTGCGCCAGCCGAATTCTGAACCGCTGACGGCGTGGTTGACGCGGGTGGGTCGGTACCAGGGCAGGCCGATGTCCCACTCCATGTCCGAGTCGTAGGTGAAGAGTTCGCCGTTGGGATTCACGGCCATGTCGTAGGCGTTGCGGTAGCCGGCGCTGACGAGCGTGACGTTCTTGCCGTCGGGGTCTACTTTGCAGATCCAGCCGCCGGGGGCCATGACATCCGAGGCGTGTCCGCGTGCATCGGGCTCGCGCTTGAGGAGTTGATCTTCATCCCAGAGCTTGAAGACGGGCTTGCTGGCGTCGACGTTCTGAGGCAGCGGGCTCATGTTGCCGGCGATGATGTACAGCGACTTGCCGTCTGGGGTCGGAACGATGGCGTGGGTTCCGTGTTCGCCGCCGCCGTAGATGTTCAGGATCTGCTCTTTCTTGTCGAGCAGGCCGTCGCCATCGCTGTCGGTGACGCGCATCAGGCCGTTGCCCTTGTTGGACTCCATGACGTAGAGGGCGCCGAAGCCGTAGTACAGGCCCTGCGCGCCGCTGAGCTTGATGGGCTGGGGCGTGACAACGACCTTGCCGTTGGGGTCGCCGATGGCGGGGGGCTTGATCTGGTAGAGGGCCTGGCCTTGGACGTTGTACTGGTCGGTGGCGTAGAGCGTGCCGTTGGGCCCGTTGCACAGGGCGACCCACGAGCCCTGCGCGGGCTTGTCGGTTTGATAGAGGAGCTCGACCTGGAAGCCCGGCAGGACTTCGACGTTCTTTGCCGCCAGCGGGTTGGCCGGGGCCGCCGGCTCGGGCTTGTCGGCGACGAGGGTGATCTTCGCTTGGCTGGTGTTGTTGGCCAGGTTGCTGCCTGTCTGTGTCTTGGCTTCATCCTTGCCGCAGCCGGTCAGGCCGATGTGCAGAGACAGGAGTAAGGTCACAAGTTTCCAGGCCGGTCGGCGAGAGGACAATGGCTTGATCATATTTCGCACCTTCGGTTTCAGATTGGGTCGTAAGTCAATACAGGGACGGCGACCGCCGCAACACATTAACACAGGATAGCAATCCAATTGACGACAGTCAGGCTATGGATCATACCCGGTGGGCAGGGCGACGAGGCCGGCCTGTCGGGCTTGGCTGGCGATTTGTTGGGCATGGTCGGCATGGTCGGCGATGACAAACAGGGCCGAGCCCGAGCCGGTCAACCGCGGATGCAGGCCTAACTGCGCCAGACCACTGCGTGCTACACCGATCGCCGGGCACACCCGCTCGGCGGCGTCGGCCAAGTCGTTGCGCTGTGGTGGAAGG
>JBGSTE010000043.1:0-2576 GCA_041736655.1 Phycisphaeraceae bacterium
CGCGTTCGGCGTGGCGGATCGCGGACAGTCCCGCCGCCGACTCGCCGCTCTCCACAAACAAACACAAGACCGCGCGCGTGGTATCGCCGCCCTGCCCGGCCACGGGCGCGAGCATGATCTGCGCCCAGACCTGCTGGCCGGTGTTGTTGTAGAGCGGGACGCTGGCTGACTCGCGAGGCGTCTGCGTGCCCATCACCTGTGCCAGACGTTGCAGCCACGCCCCCTGATCGCGGTGATCCTTCAGCGACGGAGGATGACACGCCACGCACGTGGGATGTGCGTCCGCTTGCGGCAGCAGCATCGCGGCGTGCGGTGCCTTGCTGGCCTGACAGAGCGCTTCGAGCAGGCGCGGCAAAAACGCGGTGGCAGGCCCGTCAAAGCCAGCCATCGCCTCGATCGGATCGCTCGTCCGGCCCCCGGCTGACGCATGTGTGCCGGCTTGCTCTGCCGTTGAAACCATTGTTCGCCTGGGTTGGTGTCATCACCTGAAGCGCCTGGCCAACTCGGTTCAGGCATCGCCGTATGAAAGTACCGCGTAACGCAACTGGATGCCAGAACTTGCCGCGAATAACGAGCTGTGAAACAGCAGGTGCTTGAACTACTTTAGTAGTCGATGCCCGCGTGTCAGACCGCGATTAAAAGCGGATGTTTTTGCCCGTCTGCTTCGCCTTTTCCCGCTGCTGGGCCATGAACGCATCGATCACGCCCGGCTGATCTCGGTCGCGATAAGCTTCGTAGGCCGGGTCGTTGTATTGCTGCATCATCGTGAGCATCTGCTTGCGGAATCTCTCCAGTTCCTTGGCGTAGGCCGGGTCGTTGGCGAGATTGATCAGGCTGTCAGGATCCGTTCTGACGTCATAAAACTCTTCGCGCACGCGGTGCCTGTAAAGCTCGACGCGCTCGGCGATCTGGGGGTCTGATTCGGCCGCCTCGACCATCGCGCGCCAAGTGATCCCGCTGCTTGCATCACCGGTCATCTGGAGTTTGCCATCGGACCAGAAGTTATAGATATAAGCAAACTCTTTGTCCTGCACCTTCCGCATCGGAAATCGAATCTGAGCGAAAATCTGGTAATAAGCCGCATAGGCGTATTCCCGATCGTCCTGCCCCCTGCCTTTAAGCAGCGGCATCAGGCTTTGACCATCGAATCCATCGAGCGGTGCCAACCCCGCCGCCTCCATCACCGTCGGCATCAGATCGATCCCGGTCACGAAGTGACGCCCATCCACCGTGGCGGGCTTGACCTTGCCCGGCCACTTCACGATCAACGGCGTCTTGGTGCTGTTCAGATAACACTGCGACTTGGCAAACGGAAACGCAGCCCCGTGATCGGCTAGAAAAATGACCAGCGTATTGTCTTCCAACCCGCTTTCCTTCAGCGCCCGCAAGACCGACCCGACATTTTCATCGCATCGGTAAACGTTGCCGAAGTACTGTGCGACTTCCTTGCGGACTGCGGGGATATCCGGCAGGTAGCCGAACATGTCGATCTCGTCAGGCGTGAACTCTTTGGTCACCGGCAGCGGGTGATCGCCCCAGGCTCCGCTATCACTCCCGATGAACGGCCGATGCGGGTCGTGGGAGTTGGCGATCAGAAAGAACGGCTTATTCTGCTGCTTGGCCATCTCGAAAAACCGGCCCGAATAGCGATGAAACAACTCCGGGTGTCGCGCGTTGCCGCTGCGCCAGACCGCTGGGTCTTCGGTCTTGAAGGGGATGAAATCCCATTGGTACTTTTCCGTCGGCTGATGATGAATCTCCTTGCCAAGGATGCCGTTGAGATAGCCCAGACGCTTGAGCTCTTCCGGCAGGGTCGGCACATCCAAGTCGATCGGCTCGAATCCTTCGGCGCCGTTGTTGTGAGGAAAGCGGCCGGTCATCCACGACTGTCGGCCGGGCTGACAAACGGCGGTGTTCACATGTGCCTGATCAAACCGCATGCCTTGCGCGGCGAGCTGGTCGATGTTCGGTGTGATCCCGGGAATCCTGCAGCCGAACACCCCGACCGAGTCGCAGTTCAGGTCGTCTGCGGTAATGATCAGGATATTGGGCAGCGGCTCAGGCCCGGCCTTGGCCGACGGGCTTGCGGTGTGACATCCCGCCATGCAGAAGGCGGCCCAGAGCAGGAACACGGCTAACGATCGGAGTTTGGGCTGGTTGCGTGTCATCGGCGTATCAACTCGCGGTGGGGATGGGGGAATCCGGCGTGCTCAGGGCATCATCTTCGCATAGATCGCACAAGCGGGCACACGACTCGTCTTCGAGCTTGATTATGCTAAGCTATTGGGTTCCCTACCCCCCGCTCGACGCGAACCATGATGACTGCTGATCTGAACCCCACGCTCGTCCACCCCACGGACGCGGCGAAACCCGTGGTCTTTGCCGACCTGGACCTGCCCGAGCAACTGCTTAGCGCGCTCGTGGAGGACGGTTATACCGAGCCTTCGCCGATCCAGGCCCAGATTATCCCCTCGCTACTGGCCGGCCGAGATGTGATCGGCCAGGCCCAGACCGGCACGGGCAAGACCGCCGCTTTCGCCCTGCCGATCCTGGCGCAACTTGCCGCCGATCGCGCC
>JBGSTE010000060.1:0-3568 GCA_041736655.1 Phycisphaeraceae bacterium
CAGATGATTCGCGGCTCGGCTGGAGCCTCGCCCTCCCATCAAAACGGCGTACGCAGCGCGTCAACGCTTGGCTGACGAGTGGTCCGGCTCGAGGTCCGAGGTATCGTCATCATCGCCATCGACATCGTCGGTGAGGGTGGCCTTCATCAGTCGGCCGACCTTGAACTTGACGGTGCGTTTGGGCGGGACTTCGACGGGCTTGAGGGTCTTGGGGTTCTGAGCCATGCGGGCGCGGCGCTGCTTGATCTCGAACACGCCGAAGTCCCGGAACTCCAGTCGGTTGCCCTTGCCCAGTTCGACGACGATCGAGTCGAGGAAGCTCTGGACGATCTTCTTGACGACCACGCGCTTTTCGCCGGTGGCGTCGGCGATCTGGTCGATCAGTTCCTTTTTCGTGATGGTCGACATGTCGTAGACCTTGGTCGCTGAGGGTGCGTGCGGAAGTGTCGGATCGGGTGAGTCGGGGGAGACGTGTTGTCCCCCGTTCAGTGCAGGCCGATAATGATGGCAGTTCCATCTATCAAATGGAGTATGACAATCGGCCCCGCGTCAGTCAAGCGGCAAGTCGTGCATACATCAGAAATTAGCGAAATTTAGCCCCTTGTGGGAATGCCCCCATGGCCATCCATGGCCCACCTTACCCTCAGCAGGCTAATCCAGAGTGGTGGCAGCCTGCCTTTCATGGCAAACTAGCGTCCATCCAGCAGTTAACGCACAATTAGACCCTGTTGCAGCCCCATAGCCGCCCGCATACGATCCAATCATGCCCGTTGACCCCCAATCCCTGGCGATTGTCCACTACCCCGCCACGGTGCTGCGCGATAAAGCCCGGCCGATCGACCGTGTCGACGACCATATCCGGGCTGTCGCCCTTAGGATGATCGAGCTGATGCACCGGGCCCCGGGCGTCGGCCTCGCCGCCCCGCAGGTCGGCCTCGCCTGGCGGCTCTTTGTCGCCAACCCCACCGGCGAAGATGGCGACGACCGCATCTACATCAACCCTGAGCTAACCCTTATCCCCGGCTCCAACGCCGCCCGCGAGGAAGGCTGCCTCTCCATCCCCGGCGTGACCGTCGAAGTCATCCGCCCGACCCAGGCAACCATCGTCGCAACCAACCTCGAAGGACAACGCTTCGAAGAGTCGGCCGACGACCTGCTGGCCCGCATCTGGCAGCACGAGTTCGACCACCTCGAAGGCGTACTCATCATCGACCGCATGTCACCCATCGACCGCATGGCCAACAAGCGGGCGCTGCGCGAACTCGAAGAGGCGCAGTGAGTCGAGCCCTTGGGTTTAGCCGCCAAGGACGCCAAGAACGCCAAGGGGAAAAGACAAACGCAGTGGCCACAAAAAGGCACTGAAGGCACCAAAATTTGTCTTCCCAGTATTGTGCCTTTTGTGCCATTTTGTGGCTAAATCCGTCCCGCATGGCGCTCTTGGCGTTCTTGGCGGTTAATCGACTACCATCACACCCATGCGACTACTCTTCTTCGGCTCCGGCGCGTTTGGTCTTCCCACGCTTGAATCGCTGTGCAACACGCACGAGGTGGTGGAGGTGATCTCGCAGCCGGACAAGCCCGCGGGCCGCAAGCAGGTGTTGACGCCCACGCCGATCGCGCAGTGGGCGCTGGCTCAAGGCTACAGCGTGCCGCGTGTTGACAACGTCAACACGCCGGAGTTTGTCGCGCAGGTCCGCAGCTACAACGCCGACGCATCGGTCGTCATCGCCTTTGGCCAGAAGCTCGGCCCGGAGCTGATCGACGCCATGGGCAAGCTGGCGGTCAACCTGCACGCTTCGCTGTTGCCTAAGTACCGCGGCGCTGCCCCGATCAACTGGGCGATGATCGACAACGAGCCGGTGACGGGCGTGAGCGTCATCGGCCTGGCCCAGCGGATGGACGCGGGCCCGGTCTACGCCACCGCCTCAACGCCGTTAAACCCCCTTGAAACCGCGGGCGAACTGCACGACCGCCTGGCTGAGCTGGGCCCGGGCGTGATCGCACAGGTCTTGACGCAACTGTTGGCCGGCACACTGACCCCGTCGACACAGGACGAATCGCAAGCGACCAAGGCCCGTAAGTTCACCAAGGCCGACGGCACGGTGTCGTTCGATCAACCCGCCACGCTGGTGCGTTCGCGCATCCACGGCCTGACGCCCTGGCCCAGTTGCCGGGTGCAATGGCTTAAGGCCGACGGCACGGACAAAGGCCTGCTGACCCTTAAGCGTGTACGCGACGAACACGCAGACAACTCAATCAAGCCCGGCACGATCGACCCGCAACTGCGTGTGAGCTGCGCAGCGGGCGGGGTGGTCAAACTGCTCGAAATCCAAGCCCCCGGCGGCAAGGTGATGTCAGCAGAAGACTTCGCACGCGGGCAGGGGTTGCAAGCGGGTGATCGGCTCGTATCACTCACCTCAGAGCACGAAGTGTAAGCGAGTGACCCGAGTGGTCTGTGTATCGATTTCGACAGGATTACAGGATTTTCAGGATTGACAGGATTTAATACACGATTTGCAGAAGTTTCTCTACTGCTTCCCAGTAACTTTCCTCGCGGTAAGAAACTTTTATTAGTTGTAGGATCCTGCCATACCAAAGGTGAGTGCCATCACACGTAAAATAAAGAATCAAGCTAAGGATCGAAAGGAAAATTGTTGCAGCATTACGAGGTTTGACGCGTAAACCACTGTATAAAAATAGTGGCGCAAGACAGATCGCAGGTGTAAACCAGAGTAAATAGGCCAATTGATCGCCATGCGGACTGTAGCTGTTGTGCCAAGTGATTCGGGCGCGTCCGCCATAATAAAAGTAACTCTTCGTTTCCCAATCCCATGAAAGCATATAAATCATGGCAACCATGACAAGTGCAAAGACCGTTTCCCAGCGTGGCCAGAGTGAACGCTTCGCTATGTTGCTGAACGTCGCATGATCAGCAGGATCAAACGCTCTTCCACACTCCGGGCATTGATGGCTTTCAAGATGATCCAAACAATAGCCGCAGTCCATGCAGTACTTCGATGGTTTGGATTGTTCTGCCATCCTGTCCATCCTGCCAATCCTGTCATCCTGTCACAAAACCAAGCAAAGAAGACTCGAGTCACTCGCTTACGCTTCGTGCTCGGTGTTTTGGCTACGCGAACGACAGGCAGGAATGCCTGTCCTACCGTCGTGCTTACACCTCCGCCAGTTCGCCGATCTCGCGCAGGCGCTTGTAGCGCTTGTCGATCAGGTTGTCGACCTTGAATCGCTTGAGGTCGCGCAGCGCGCCGATGAGGTACTGCTCGAGTTTGTCGGCCATCATGCCCGGCCTGCGGTAGGCGCTGCCCAGAGGCTCTTCGATGATGTCGTTGATCGTGCCGAGCTTGAGGTTGTCCTTGGCGGTGAGCTTGAGGGCCTCGGCGGCCTCGGCGTTGTTCTGGGGTGTTGCCTGCTTCCACAAAATCGCCGCGCAGCCTTCGGGGCTGATCACGCTGTACCACGCGTACTGCAGCATCGCCACGCGGTCGGCGACCGCGATGCCCAGCGCCCCGCCCGAGCCGCCCTCGCCGAGCACGACGCTGACGATCGG
>JBGSTE010000080.1:0-1546 GCA_041736655.1 Phycisphaeraceae bacterium
TCGATCGGGTAGAACCAACGCTGGCTGGGACGGATCGGCATGGTGATTCTATGAGTCATTCGGGCAGAGAACAAAAGGGGTAAAATGCACTGAGAAGCTGAGCCTTGACGCAGCACCTCGGTCGAAGAAAGAGTGTGTCGATCAAGGCCCGCCATTGAGATTCAGAGCGTGCGGATCATTTGAGATCAGTGGCTCGGTGGTCTCCGCCCGGTCTGATCACGGGTGCAAGATGCTCGTCGACCGATCGGCTTACGGACACTGTCAAATGTCGTCTGCCAGAGCGGCAGCAGATCTTGGGGATCGCAGATTCTTTTGGTCGCCGGTACGGACGCATATGGCCGAAACCGGCTCAGCCGCTTCTTGAGGATGCCGTAAGAGGACTGCATTCCAGTTTATTTTAGGCATCAGACTCGCTTGCCCTCAGTATCAAACGGCGGCATCAAGTCCCGGGGGAATTTGCTTGAGAGCGATACGTTTTCTGGACGGTTGCGGCTACGCTGGATCGCCTTGCCGGTGCCGCCCCTGGCTGCACTGGGTTGTGTCATGACCTCGGCCACCGACGGTCCAAAAATGCTTAAGGACCGCTACCTCTTGACGGAGACAGTCAGGCGTGGGGCACAAGCTAGTGTGACACAAGCCTTCGACAGGATCGCAGGCTCAATGGTGGCGATCAAGCGCGTTCGTTTCGGACCCGACGATACGCGCGGTCGCGTCGGATTGGAGCGAGAAGCCAAGTCACTGCAGGCGCTGACGCACCCGAATATCGTCAGACTGATCGAGATCGACCGGGACGACGAAGGCCATTGGTTGAGGTGGTCCCGCCTGTTTGGACAGTTTGGCGACAAAGTTAAGCTAATCCCGGGTTTCGATTATGCCGCCAGTTGGAGTGTTTCCGTTGCCGGGGCATGCCCCGGCAACGGAAGATTTTCGTTCGCCCCATAAGCCTCATCCGGGGTCTGGCCTGCAAGCCCCGAGTGCGGCCGGTCGGCATTGTAGTAGCCGATCCAGCGCGTCAGCCCTACGCGCAGCTCCGAGCCAGTTTCGAACGCATGGAGATAGACGCATTCGTATTTCAGCGATCGCCACAGGCGTTCGATGAAGACGTTATCCATCCAGCGCCCACGGCCGTCCATGCTTATCCGGATTTCGGCGTCCTTCAGCACGGCGGTAAAGGCAAAGCTGGTGAACTGGCTGCCTTGGTCGGTGTTGAAGATGTCGGGGGTGCCGAAGCGCGCCAGCGCTTCCTCCAACGCCATCACGCAAAAGCCGACGTCCATCGTGTTCGACAGCCGCCACGCCAGCACTTTCCGGGTTGCCCAGTCCATGATGGCGACCAGGTACAGGAAGCCCCGGCGCATCGGGATGTAGGTGATGTCGGCGCACCAGACCTGGTTCGGCCGCTCGACCACCAGATGCCGCAGCAGATACGGATAAATCCGGTGCTGCGGGTGCGGATCGCTGGTCCGTGGCCGCTGGTAGATCGGCGAAAGCCCCATCTTAGTCATCAACCGCCGCACCCGCCGGCGGCCGATGTTGACGCCCTGGC
>JBGSTE010000085.1:0-4257 GCA_041736655.1 Phycisphaeraceae bacterium
TTGACTCGGGGGTGGTCGTCTCGAAGACAACGATCCCTTCGAGAACATCGCCGACTTGGGCTGAGCCACTTTCTTCATCGTCAATTTGATAAATCGTCGCCTGGAAGTACATCTGGATCTCAAGCGACTGAGCCTGCTGCCCACCGAACAAACAGGCCGCAGTCGTTAATGATAGGACGTTGAACTTGGAACGCATTTCTCTTTACTCCGGATTGATTAATCTGAATAACACAACGAGTGGAAATTAGCTTAAATTCATGAGCATGCAAGCGGCATTTTTCGCTTCTATCCACCTATGTAAGTATCTAAAAACCCCCCTAGATTAACGTGAAAAAAAGCACGACGCGTGGGGTCGTGCTCCTGAGGGCGATCTGGGGTTGAACAGCTCGATCAGAACTGGGCGCGAACGTTGACGCGGCGACCGATACTGCGCTTGCGGTTGAGCAGCTTTCGGCCGGCAGAAGTCTTCATGCGGGCGAGGAATCCGAACTTGCGTCGGCGCTTGATGTTCGAACGTCGTTTGGGGTAGTGGTTGGCCATGGGGCAGTCTCTGCAGCGGCGGGTTGGGGGTCGGACAGGGGACGCTTCGCGTCACCCGTTACACGTGGTCTTGCCGGTAAGAGGCCTACTCCACGTTGATGATCAACTGCTTATAGGCAGTGTTTCCGCGGGCGTCGATGGCACGGACCGCGATCACGTGCCCGCCTGGGGAAAGGTCGGGGATTGTAACGCTCCAGGCCTCGCTTGTCGAGTCGTAAATCAGGTCGTCGGGCAGGGAGGCCTGGTAGGTCTCGCTGCCGTCGACCGAGTAGGCCACGGAAGTGATGGCCGAGAGCTCGTCGGCGACCTTGGCGGTGAGCTTGACCTTGCCGCCGCCGAGGACCTGGGCCTTGAGCCCCTCGAGCGTGGGGGCGGTGTTATCGATGAGGACCGGCTCGGAGACCCGTCCGCCGGCCTTAGCGGAGGTCGCCGGGTTATCCAGGAGGTCGGTGGCGGTCAGGCGGAGGGTGTACCAGCCGTCGGGCACGTGCTGCGTCGCCCAGTCGTACTTGTTGGCGGTCAGGTCCTTGGCCAGGGGCAGGTAGAGCTCGGCCTTGCCGGGCTTGTACTCAAGGGTGTAGGTCAGGCGGTCGCTGTTGTCGTCGGTCGCCTGCCACTGGACGGTGTACTTGGGGTTCGGCTCGCTGCCCGGTTCGCCGGCCGCAGGCACGGTGACCTGCAGTTTCGTGACCGTCGGCGGGGTGTTGGGCGCGACGTAGGCCAGGTCGGCCTGGTCGATCACTGGTGTGTGCTCGCCGTCGCCGCTGAGCGTCAGGCGGTACTGCAGGTAACGGGCCGGAGGCACGTCGACCTTGAGCTCGCGTGGCTGGAGGGGGTTGGCGTTTTCATCGTGGTTAAGGACGACGGACTTGGACCACTTGCTCCAGGCCGCCTGCTCGGGGTCGCCGACGTTGCCGCTGCGCAGCTCGATGGCCACGCTGGTGCCCTTGGGGATGTCGGCGGTGAGCTTGAAGGTGCCGAAGATCGAGACCTGTCCCGCGTCGAGCACCTGGCTGGTGAAGCCGCCTTCCTTGGCGACGGCCAGTTCCATGCGCATCAGTGCGCCGGGGTTATTCGCGCCAAGCAGGAGGCCCTTATCCGTCGGCGTTGCGCACGTGACCTGCGCGCTGTCGAGGTCGGCCAGCACGGTCGTCTCGCGCAGCGCGGGGTCCACGGAGAAGACTTTCCCTTCGTTACCGGTTGCGACGATGAGTTTGTTTTCGTGCGGGACGATGGCGAGGATCGTGGCCGACTCGCGGAAGACCTCGGTGACAAAGCCGTCGGTGGCGATCTGATAGATCGCGTTGCCCTGTTTCTTGCGGGCGGGCTCGGCGGGCTTGGCGCGTGAGGGGCGGTCGGGTTTGTCGTTGGGGTTGTTGTTCGCGGCGTTGTTATTTCCTGGGGCGTCAGGCTTGGCGTCGAGCTGGCCTGTCTCGCGCGCCACTTCGAGGCGTTCTTTAAGCGTCTGACGCAGGGCGTCGTACTGTTCCTTGGTCGGCGGGGCGGGCTGGTCTTCAGCGGGCTTGTCGCTATCGGGTTGGTCGGCGGGTTGATCCGCAGCATCGCCGGGCTCGGCGACCGCTTCTTTTTCTTCTTGTTTTTCTGCTTCTTCTGCCTTCTTCTGTTTTTCTGCTTCTTCAACCACCGGTCTGCCGGTCTCTTCTTTTTCGGGCTGTTCCAGCCGGCCGGGCTTGGCCTGGTCGGCGTCGGCGGTGCCGGCGTAGACCGTGCCGTCGGGTGTGACGGTCAACGCGGTGATCACAGCCTCGGGCGCGTCGTAGACCACGAACGGATTGCCCTGGGCATCGATGCGGTAGACCAGCCCGTCGGTGTCGGTGCCGGCGAAGATGTTGCCTTGGTCGTCCTGCACCAGTCGCTGGACGTTGGACTGCTGGGTTTCCAGAAGCGTGTCGATCTTGTCGGGGTTATCAAACGACACCCGCTGGACCTTGCCCTTGGGCCCGGTTGCGAGAAGGATGCCCCTGGCCTTGCCCTGCGCATCATGGTCAACAATCAGGTCAAAGATGTAGGCCGTGTCAGGCAGCGCGACGAGGGTCTTGCGCTGGCCCGCGGACATGCGCTCGACACGGCTTTCGCCGCTCATGCTTACCCCGATGAGCAGGTCGTTGCCATGCGCAGCGATGGCGAACACGTATTCGTCGGGAAACTCCGCCACGACTTGCACGCCCTGGTCGGTGAGTTCGAGGATCTTCGCCTTCGAACCGATGGCGATGTAGGTCTTGCCATCGGTCGTGGTGGCAAAGTCGGAGATATCGCCGACATCATCCGGCAGACCGTCGATCGGCTTGGTCTCCGACGACAGTTTGATGTCGCCGAGGTTGGTCACGACCGTGCCGTAGGCGTCGCCTTCGGAAAAGTCGGCCTCGGTGCTGTGGCTGAACTTGCCGGGCATCACGGCGTGGGCCGCGGCGGCAACGCTCAGCACAACGCCGGCGGACAGCAGGGCTCGGGTCAGGCTCAAGGTGTTTTTCTTTTGCATGGGCAAGGTTTCTCGTGGTGGGGCAGACGTTTCTGTCTGCCGTCGTTATCTCATTCAGAGCATGTCGTGTATGTAAGTGACATCGATCCAATCAGGGCACGGGTCATTCGCTGACGCTTCGTGCTCTGACGAATGCAATCAACGACTCCCGCGTTCGCGCTGGATCTTCAGTTGCAGTTGGGCCTGGCCCATCACGATCCGGCCCATCGCATGCTCGGTCGTGTCGACGATTTGATAGACCTGAGCCTTGGGGTTGTTGCCCGCGAGCACTGTCACCATGTTCGAGGGCAGGTCTTTCAGGTCCTTGCCGTCAAGCGCCAGCGCTGGCTTCTTCGTCGGCAGCAGGGCGTACAGTGTCGTCGGGTCGGCTGAGAAAATTTCCTGCAAACCCTTGACCAGGTCGGCGGTGCTGTCGATCTGATTGAGGTAGGGCCTGGCCTGCAGCATGACCTGCGTGTATAGCGCGGCGTCGGCGAGCATCAACTGCGTATCGCCCTCGGGCATGTCGTCGGGGATCTTGATCTCTACCGTCTTCGTCTGGACCTTTTCGTGCAGACCCATCAGTTCGATCGTGGCGGAAACGGTTTCGCCCGGCGCTGCGGTGGTCTTGTTGAGCTTGGCGCTGACGAGTTCATACGCGTCAAGGCCGTAGGCGATGTCGACCGTCGTGTTGACCGATTCGAGCTTGGTTTCTTCGAAGGGGTTCTGCGTCAGCGCGCCGACGGCCTGCATGATGCTCAAGGCCGCGGCCTGCCCGCCTGCGCCGATCGCTGCGGACTTGAGGTTTAATTCGTGCCCGCCGGTGAACTTGACCTGCGTGTTGAAGCGGACGGTGTTGTAAAGCGGCGCGCCCTGCACGGTCTCCGCCGACTGGGCGACGACGACCGCAGCGATCATCGGCGTCATCGTCGGGTGGTTCACCACCGTGTAGTCGTAGCTGTACTTGGGCTGGCCTTCAATGTTTACTTCGACGTGGACCGGCGCGGTGGAGTAGGGCTTGTCAGCGGTGCCGGCCACGGCCGACTGCTCGTCCTGCACGATCGCGCCCTTGAGCTGCAGCGTGCCCGATCGCTTGTAGCTGATCGTTCGCAGCGAGACGATGAAGTGCACATAGCCGGTCGCCATCGGGATCGCCGTGACGCCCACGCCGTCCATCGCGTGGCCAAAGCCCAGCACCGTGCCGTCGGGCAACACGTCCGTCACCGTGCCCGCGCCGG
>JBGSTE010000128.1:0-16565 GCA_041736655.1 Phycisphaeraceae bacterium
CTCTCGGATCACGTTTGGCCCGAGCGAGCATCGGCACCGCGAGGGCCGCCCCGACCAGCGCCCACGCCGCCGTGATGGCGCCCCTGCTCCAGTAGTGGTCGACCAAGCCGTGGCCGAATCGCCCCAGCAGCAGGGCCACACTCAAGATCAGAATCGTAAAGCCCGGCGACCGCACATCGACCCGCAGACGTTTCCTGAACGCCACATAGACCGCAGTGATGTGGATCGTGAGAAATGCCAGCAAGCCCAGCACGCCGGTCTCGGCGAGAGTAAAGAGCACGATATTCGTCGCGTCGTTCTCTTTACGTAGACCCAGCCCTGCACCGATCAGTCGGTTCTGATCAAAATAGGACATCGCAATCTCGGCATTGGCCCGGCGGGTCCCAAAGCTATGGCTCGTTGTATCGACCGTGCCCAGGATGTATTCCTGAAGCCGATCGTTGATCAGCAAAAATCCCACCAGCATCACCGGCACGATGACGATGCCAACTTGAAAGAGCGACTTCCATTCCCGACGCATGACCGCAATGACGAGCACCGCGATCACCGTGCTCGCCCAGGCCCCGCGTGAAAACGACAGAAACAAGCCCACTGAAAGGATCAGGGTGACTATAAGCCAGCGGCGGGTCCAAACCAGATCGCGTGCGGCCTTGCTGCGGAAGAACATCTCAACCGCAATGACGGTAGACGTCGCAGTCGTGGCGCCGATGCTGTTTTTGTGGATCCCAAACAGATAGCCGCCCCCGCCCTGGAAGATCATCATCACCGCCAAGGTCGATGAGACACCCACCAGGGCGATCAATGCCAGAAGAACAGGGCGCACCTCCCGACCATAAGCCGAGAAGGTGGCAAGGGCAAAGATCAGATATACCCCCATCTGAACAAAGCTGGTCACCGCGGATTTCCCACGAAACTCAACCAGACTGCTGATCACGCAGATCAACAGATAGGCGAGGATCGGCAGGATCACCGGCATCATCCGCGGCCGAGCACTCAGTAATGCTCGGCCGCCGACCAGCACCAAGGACACTTCCGCGATCGAAAGATTGATCAGCCCCGGAGACACGTTATGGGGCAGCGGGATCCCGGCAAGGATCAACGCCAACCCCGCGCGTGGGCGCGTCGCAGCGATCCAGCAACTGATCAGCGCATACCAGACCCCGGCAAGCATCGGGTTGATGGCGATCAGGCCCGCCGCAACCGCGACCGCGAACCACACCAGCCTAAGCTGTCGCCATTCCCCTTTGCCGATCCCCGTATCAATGGACACCGCCGGGAGCGTGATCGCAATCGGCTGAGCGATGGCCTGGCTCATCGCCCCACACCTTCCGTGACACGCCAGTTAAGCGTTTGCCGAGCGAGCAGCCGAAGCGATCGCATGAAGCCGTGGACGTCGCCGGCCAGCAAGCGCGCTACTCGATAGGGCAGGCGGATCAGCAGGCCCGTAATCATTCCAAGGCGAAAGAGCAGCAGGCCGAGCCAGCCGCCGTGCTTGAGCTGGTACTTATCGATACTGCGGAAAAACTCAGGATGAATGCCCCCGGCCTTGTTGCTACCCCCGCCAAAATGCACCACCGCGCAATCCGGCGTAAAGCCAACCTGCCAGCCGGCCGCCCGAATCCTTCTCTGCCAGTCGGATTCCTCGCAGTACATGAAGAAACGCTCGTCGAACCCGCCAACCTGCTCGAACACAGACCTGCGGATCATCAGGCAGGCCCCGGAAACAAAGTCGACCTCTCGGTCCCTGTCATAGCGCCACCGCTCGATATCCTTGAAGAAATAATGCAGCCCAAAAGCCTCTCGCCAGGCCTGCTTGGGCTCAGGGAAGCGGAAACACGAGCGCTGCAGCGAGCCATCACGATTCAATAACTTAGGCCCAATCACCCCGAGTGATGGATTGGCCTTCAGCTTATCCACCAGGGTATGCACAGCACCGGTTTGCACGAAGGCATCGGTATTGATCAGCAAGAAATACTCCCCCCTCGCCACTGCCATGCCAAGGTTATTCGCCGCGCCAAAGCCCGCATTGGTCGGGTTGGTGATCGCAACGACATCTGGAAATTTTTCATGGATCGTGTCGATCGTGCCATCGGACGACGCGTTGTCAACAACAATAATCTCATCTCGTTCAATGTCAAGTTGGTCTTGCAATGCTTCAATGGCGCGGCACGTAAGTTCTACTGTATTATACGAAACTAAAATCGCAGAAGTAGTGTAATGTGAAGTCGGTACTAGTCGTGCCTGAGACTTATGCATCGAAAGTCAGTTTGAATCTCGTCTTCATACTATTCGTCGCTTCGCACCTGACAAAAGATGGGCGTCGTTCAAATCGCATCTGACTTAACTGGGGTTTGATATAATGCCAACCGGCTATCCTTCGCTTTATCATTACGATAGCCGATGATTCGTGCAGGGACACCTACAACAATCGCGTGCTCAGGAACATCCCGTGTTACAACAGCATTGGCCCCGACGACGGCATGGCTGCCGATCGTAACTCCGCGTAGAACTGTCGCTTTGCCGCCAATCCACACATCTCGGCCAATCTTGACCGGCGATACTTTCATCCCTTGGGTGCGAATCGGCTGGTCCAGGCTTTCAAAGCAGTGGTCATGGTCACGTATCGAAACCAGTTCTCCGATCATCGTGTCTTCACCAATCTCAACCTTCTCACGTACGCCGATGGTGCAGTGGTGGCCAAATATGACTCGGTCTCCGATGATGAGAATACCATGCGTTTCAATCGTCATATCACGATCGAGGATACACGATTGTCCAATGAATAATTCCGCGTTGATACCGACACATATGTGCAGTCTGGATCGTAGATCGCAACCGTAGCCAATACTGGCTTGTCTATAGACCAGGCGGTAACGGATTAAACGGATACGCCGGATTGCAGCTCGCCAATATCTACTGATTGTTAAGGATTGTCTTGAATTCATACCTGGCACGTCAATACGTTTTGTTCTTGCAACAAGAGTTGCTCGATCTGGTTCACGCGCGCAGACCAACTATGTTCTCCACTCGGATCATCCCAAGCGGTATGCCGACATTCGGGGTTCGATACTGCCGTGATACATTCTTTAATGAACGATGGCATATCGTCGGCGATGCGGACATGTTGAGCGTAATCACGAAATCCCGCGACAGATGTCGAGACGATCGGCCTACCCGTGGCGAGGTATTCCCACAATTTGAGCGGATTTAGACTTTCGGTAAATGCTGTCACGCGGTGGGGCACAATCAATACATCCATGGCTCGCATCCAACCGGGGAGCGAAGCATGTGGTACTGCACCAGTCCGTATGACATTAGGAAGTCTTGACAATGCTGCGCCGGCTGAGCCGAGTTGATCAGGTCCGATGAGCGCAATCGTACCTTTCCAATTACGCGCCAGACCAACCAGCAAGTCCATGTCCATTCTCTCAGGATGGAGCGTACCGGTATAGCCAAGAACCGGGTGAGTCCAGATCGATGCCGCATCGGGAATCATAGCATCATCAATTGCTCGATACGCCTCGATGTCAACACCGTTCGGGACCAGCGTGACATGCTTGGACAAGCCGCGCTTCAATTCGACGAGTCTCTGCGAGCAGACAATCACTTGATCGGCTAAGGCACATAATGCACGATCATCATTTTCGATTCGACGCCTGAGTGCAGGATCGGTAAACCCCGTACTCCAATCATCCGTCACATCATAAATGACTCGATCCCATACGCCGGATTGGGCTAACGGCCAGGCCTGCTGGTCATTAATCCACAGCACCGGCTCACGCCAATCATGCGCCGCACAAAACGAGGCGATAGCCTTACGAAGTAGCCGTACATTAACCGCCTGCGTTGCTGCGATAGACTTGGGAAGCAATTTAAGCGGGCGTAGAACCTTTATGTGATCAAGCCCCTCCGGCGACCACACCGGACGTCGCTCGAACTGGGACCAATCCCGCCTGCGAAACCCCGCCGACCAGTCCGCCGCTGGCTCGACGAAGAGTATCTCCCAACCTCGCGTGTTCAGCTCGCGGCAGACAAACTGGTTCCGACGCCAGACTTCGTCCCATGGCTCTAGCGATACAAACACCATCCGTTTAGGGGAATCGCCTCCAACACTCATTGACGCGACTCCGCATAAGGCATCAGTCGTGTATTCGGATCGACTTTCGCGTCTTTCGAAACGGAAAGCTTCTTTTGCTCCAATGTGCGGCGGTATCGTTCAACCACACGATCTTCAAAATGAGCTGCGCTATAGGTCTCGACACAGGCTTTACAACCCGCGCGAACTCGATCCCTATCCGCATGGATATCAGCCAGAATGCAATCAAAGTTTTGAGTCCCCGTATCAATCCGCCAAGCAATGCCAAAGGGGCTTAGTGTATCCAGCGCGCCTACGGACTCGCTCGCTATCACCGCTACGCCACGCGAAGCTGCCTCAAAACAGACCAGTCCAAAAGGCTCAAACACGCTCGGCACCAGAAGCACGTCTATGGCTGCATAGAAACGACGAACATCCTCAACCAGTCCGACCCCACGGAATCGCTTGACTAGTAGCGCTGACGGCTTGACCTGTTCGCTATGCGAGCCACCAAACAACAAGAATGCATCCTTGCACTGTTCCGCAACATCCAGAGCCGTTCGGTATCCCTTACGCTCATTCATTCCCCCCAGAAACCCAAGCACCGGCCCTTGCCAATCGCCCACCAAATCCTGCCGCGCAGATGCCCGCTCGGCCTCGCTTGGCGGGTCCCAGGCCGGGGCTGGATAAATCTGAATCTCATGACGTGGGGGCAATCCGTACAGCTTGCCAAATGTCTTGAGCGTCAGCGAACTAGACAGTAACTGCGTCTTCGGATTCCACGATCCATAACATCGGTCCTCCGCACGCAGCACAATCGCCTCCTGCAAGCGCGCGACCCATCCACGCAATCCCGGCCGGGCATCCCGACACCCAAGCTCCCAAACCGCACGGGTTAGATAGTGACACTCAAATAGGTCACATAAGTCGGCGATCTGGGGTTGGTGGCCATAGATCAAATCGAACCGAGATGGATCGCCCATCGCTTTCTTGATGAAGTACCGGGCAGTCAGCCATTTGAGAGCGAACCCCCGAGGCGGGTTGTAGAGTTTTAACCACTCCACCCTGCCCTGCAGCGTCTCGGCCAAACGCGTCGCCACCACGCTGACACGCCATCCCGCCGCGAGCGCTGCCTCAACCTCCGCCATCGCGATCCGTCCGATCGCGTTGAATGGGCCGGTGGCTTCGAAGATCATGCAGAGGTGGGGTTTGTCAGATGTCATGTTGAGCTAAGACAGCATGTCCCTGTTGGACACCTCTATTAACAGCATCGAGCGATGCGGCGTAAACGTTGATGTAGTGCAAAGACATTGCAGGCCAATCGAATCGCTTAACCGTCGCAAGTCCTTGCTCGGACAACTTTTCGCTTGCCAATTGATCTATCAGAGCTTGGCGGATCGCACTGGCAAGGCCTTCGACATCCCCCGGCTCCACCAGTACCCCGCTCACTCCATCCTCTACAAACTCCGGCACGCCCCCCACCCGCGTCGCCACCACCGGCGTGCCCGACGCCATCGCTTCAAGATTGACAATGCCAAATGGCTCGTGACGCGAAGGCAGCACAAAGACCGCCGCACCTTTCATGTATCGCCGAACCGCAGCGGGATCGAGCCGGCCGGTGAAGTGAACGCGGTGGGTCAGCCCCAGCGCGGCCGACTGGGCCTCCAACGCAGAACGCTCCGGACCATCACCAGCCAAGATCAGGTCGTGCGATTCCGGGACCTCTGGCATCGCATCCAGCAGCACATCAAAACCCTTCTGCCGCACATGCCGACCCAGGGCGAAGACATACGGCCGATCATGGCGATGCGGCTCGACATTCTCAAAACTCGCCAGGTCAATCCCGTTATAGATCACCCGGCCCCGCTCGCCGAACGGCCTGCCGCCACGCTCGACATAAAAAGCCTCGGCCTCCTGCAACGTCTGCCGCGAACACCCCGTAATCGCGTCGGCCTGGTCCAAGGCCCGGAACATCCGCCGCTGCGCCCCGCCGGGCCGCTGATAGATGCCGTTGGCATCCATGGATAATTCGCCCTGCAAGGTCACGACAAAAGGCACACCTAGCGCTCGGGCTGCTGGCAGCGCGTAATCCACCGCCGAGCTGACACATTGAACGTGGATGACATCAGGATTAAAAGCCCGCAGGTCATCACGCAAAGCTCTGTTGGTCCCCCGCCATGCTGCGGCCCAAGTCAGCTTCGGCTTGATCCCACGCGCCTGAGGCACCCGAAACGCGAACCGACGCACATCGACCCCCTCCACCGAATCCACACTCGCCAAACCCCGCGGCCAACGCTCGGTGTACACCCGAACCCGATGCCCCGCCGCCTGCAAGGCCTGCGCCAAACGAAGCGACAACTCCTCGACACCACCGAGTGAGGGGTAAAACGCGCTGGGGAATAAGGCGATATTCACGACCGAGTATCCGTACCGATCAATACTGTATTGTCCACATAACCTGGCAGATCTGACACACTACTGATACCTAACACATCACGATAGACCGCCAGTACACGCTCCGCATGACGCTGCCATGAAAAATCGGCTGCTCGTATAGGGCCTCGCGTTGATAACTCTTGCTTCAGTTCGGGCTGTTCCAAAAAGCGTCTGAGTGTTTCACGTAAAGCGTCCGAGTCTCCAGTCTCTGCAAGCAACCCCGCATCTCCAACAACTTCACGTACCGCGCTTGCATTGACCCCGATCACTGGCACACCAAGCCCCATTGCTTCAAGCGGCGGCAGACCAAATCCCTCGTAAATTGATGGGAAAACCAATGCCTCCGCACCTTTAAGTAGCCCCGGCAACATCGAATGATCAACGTAGCCAATGACCCGTACGCCTTCTGCCGGGTTGTCCTCAAGTAAACGACTGAGCCCCGCCTCAGGGCCAACCAAGCCGAGAGTCATTCCTTCAGTCCGATGGCCAAGCGATGCCCAGGCTCGCAGCATCGCAGCGACGTTCTTCCGTCGCGTAGCGCCCCCGACATATAAGAAGTAAGGACGCGTTAGGCCGAGTTGTACCAGCTTGTCCTTTGGTAAAGGCGCGATACCGGGATGAAACTTGTGGTGTTCTGCGCCATAGGGAATACTCACCACCCGTGCCGGATCAAGATTCAGCAGCTCAATAAGGTCTCGCCGAGCAAACTCGGAGGGTGTCAGAATATAGGCCGCTGACTGAGCCGCCTTCGCCGCCCACCGCGGGACATCGCCTTCGTCCTCAAAGTGGGCTGGCGGGAGATCATGCACGGTATACACAGCGGGAGCCGAACAGGGGGCTGGAAAGCCCAAAGCCAGCGAATGAAAGAGATCCGTCTTACCAATCGCCCGGCCCACAAGTTGTCGTGCTAAAAGCCAAGGCAGCCGGCAAAGCCGACGTGTGCTGAAACCCAGCCCGCGCGCGCAATCGATCAGGCCACACGCCAGATCGTCCAGCTCAACCGGCCCTCGCCCACGTCCATCAAATACGGCATTGAAGAACAGACCCTCGATCTTGGCTTGCGACAGCGCCGTCACGAGCATCCGTTCGTAATGGCCCATACCCATGCGCGGACCGGGACGATTTTGTGACAATAATGTTACTTGTTTATTCTCACCCACATGCATCACACGGCATCGCCATCTGTAAATTTGAAATCAGCCACTGAGCTTGCCACAAGCGCATGTGCGCGACGACCATTCCATTTATCGGATTGTTGACTGCGTCAGTGATCATTACGAATGGCTTTTGCCGTATCCGATAAGATACCGCATGAGCGCATGGGTTGTATATTGTGGGGACCACACAATTGCACGTGATAAGTGTGTTAAGAATTCCACGACTTTTCTCTGCCGTAATGCATTTCGTGCGGCATCGTAGGCTTGCGGCCCAAATACTTGCTTTCGTCTATACACCATCATCGCGATGGCTGATCTTTGTGTTTCAAGATCACCGCGAATGGCTGCACACACACGATGTCGATCGCTAAGATTTTTCATCGTGTTATAACATGCCATATAATTTTTGCTTGTGTTTGATCCATGAACTCGATACGCCGCTTCAACAGAGGGAATAAAACCGACGCCAAAATACTTTGCCACCTTGATGAAAAACTCTTGATCCTCAGAAGGCGTGAAAAATGGATCAAATACACCTACCGTATCGATCACCGAGCGACGCAGCATCGTGTTTGTCGGATAAGGCGCACCATACTCAAGCATGGTCAAGAAATCGACACTCGTGTTGGGTGACTGCGTCCCGATCTGCCTACCATTCTCATCAATAATCGTAAAATGCGAGTGAATGAGGCCAAGCTTAGGATCATGTTCCATCATATGGACCTGGCGCTCAAGCTTGGTAGGAAGAAACAAGTCATCGTGGTCCAGGAACGCTATGAACTCACCCTTTGACTGAGCTATACCACGGTTTCTCGCAACCGCTACGCCGGCGTTTGTTTGCCGGATAACGCGTACACGCTTATCGAGTTGCGTTAGTCTGGCGAAATCTTCTTTCGATCCATCATCAATGATCACACATTCCCAATCCGTGAAAGTTTGTTCGATAACCGAAGACACTGCTTGGTCAATGTATTTACCTGAATTATAAGCCGGAATGATGACGCTTACTCGTACCATATCAAGTAATCAACTTCTCGATTGAACGACGCAAGTGTGCGGTTAGCGAGTTATATATTCTAACTTCCAACCAAGACCCCTTCGCACGTATTACACAGGATTAACTTGTATGCAGCCATACTAGCTTCGGCGGTGCTTGTCCATGTGAATAGGTCCAGAATTCGTTGCCTCAAGGCCTCGCGATACGGGGATCCATGAGCGGCTTCAATGGCTTCTCGTATAGATTTGGGTTTGGCCGGGTCGCAGTACCACGCCAGGTCGCCGAAATACTCGCGGGCAAAGCCACGGTTTGTTGTCACGATATTGCAGCCACACAATGCCGCCTCCAGTGACACCAGGCCTGTCGTCTCAAACCAGCTCGGCAGCACGTGCACCTTGTATTGCCGGTAGACCGACGGCAACTGCTCATGCTCAACGCCAGGCAGCATCCGCACATTTCCGCCACTCTGCCTTCGGCATCGTTCTGCGTAAGTTGCATGGTTCGGATGCGCGGGGCCAAGCACCGTCACGGGTAGTTCATGGCCCCGCATCGCCTTGATCAGGCCCAACTGGTTCTTGTGCGGCTCAATCCGGCCGGCGTACAGCACGCCCCGGCGAGCATCGCGCTCCGCCGCGCTCTCTGCCGGATCCAACGTAAATCGCTTCTCATCCACCGCGTTCGGGACCACCTGCATCGGGGTCGTCACCCCAAGATCATCTCGGATCGACTGGGCCTCCAACTCAGAGTTGGGCAGCAAGATATCCGCCAACTCGTAACGCACCCGCTCACGCTGCCACCGTTCCAGCCAGTTCCATGTCTTACTAACATGCTGTCCGCGTAACGCAGATGCGAATAATGCTGCACCAAAACGAGCCCTGGCGACAATTGCACGCGGTTTCCACAACCCCATGGTTAGGCCCGCGGTGTACTCACGCGACCACCAGATCGTACTCAGCGCCACCGGCAGGCCAGCAGCTCGACATCGGCGGATCTGCTCGGGCGATAATCCAAACCCGTGCACGACATCTACCTCAGACAAGTCTGGCGTCTGATCTTCGGCAATCGTCACCTCGCAGCCCAGACCCACGAGCGCCTCGGCCGTCTTCTCTAATTGAACCCGGTGACCACCGGGGACCTTGCCATCGGGCATCCAAAGAAGCACTCGCATTAACCGTAAACTCCAAGCGAACGCTGAATCGATAACTTCGCCCAATGCATAACATTCCTAACCGTATAGCCCGGTGCCAAACGCATCGCTGTATAGAGGTGCCGCGCCGCGACAAGTAGTTGCCTTGCCTGTACTGCTTTACGCGATTGATTATACGATGTACTGCCCCAGCCCAATCGCGCGGCTTTGCGGCTCTGCACCGCGACACGCTTGAGATCCTCCCTGCCTTGCGCTTGTATCCACACGCTCTCGCAGGCCAAAACGTAGTCCACCGATCTTGCCATCAACTCGCATCGAAGCGACGCGTTGGACTCATGCACCCGGTATCGCACCAACGGCGTATCGAGATACGCAATGTCGGGGTGCTTCCGCCCGACCTTTAGCCACAAAGCGTAATCTTCTGCGGCGCGTAGCGTTTCGTCGAATCCGCCAGCAGCGATTACGGCAACACGCGATACCAGCACCGAGCTCGTGCATACGCCGCTGCTCGCGACGAGTTCATCATAAGACCGCAAAGGCTTAACCCACTCGAGCGCCCCCGCCGACGCCCCATCTACGATTTTCTCCGCGGCGGAGTGACACATCGCGAAAACACTATTTTCACCTAAGGCTTCTAACTGTAAGTAGAGCTTGTCCACGTGCCATGCATCGTCAGCGTCGAGCATAGCAATCCAAGTAGCATCTGTTGCGGCAATCCCTCGATTGCGCGCCGCCGAGACACCGCGGTTGGGTTGTCGGATCAACTTCACCCGATCGTCGAACGTCGCGACCCACGACAGGTCTTCATCGGATCCATCGTCTACTACAATACACTCCCAATCCTGGTAAGTCTGTGCAACCACCGAAGCGAGCGCCTCGCGCAGGTATGCACCGGGGTTGTAGGCCGGGATGATGACGCATACCGACTTCAACCTATCCCCCTTGGTCCCCGGTTGAGCCTGAGCGTACATAGCATACAGGACGCGAGATTCCTCCAGCCGTTGCGTGAGATCGGCTTGACCCTTAACGCTGCGGCCGCGTGACGCCAGGCCGCGTCGATACGTGCGGTACGCAACGCGTTCTGCGTCCAGTCGTGCAGCGTGGTGACATGGTTTGGCGTCGTCCAGTTCATCAGGTCCTCTGGTGGCGGGGGCAGCCCACGCGCCAGCGACGCCTCGCGAATCACGGACATCGCCAACCGCTTCTGCTCTGCCTGCTTCATGTGGTTCGTGCTCCCCATGTGCTGGCGGTAGTCGAGCAAACAGTCGGGCAGGTTCGTCACGCGACCGACCAGCGCCAACCTTAAAAACAGGTCCAGATCCTCCACCTTGCAATACTCGGCTCGGTACCCGCCAACGGCGTCAATCGCGCTCCGCCGCATCATCGAAACAGGGTGAACGACCGCACCCCCAAAGCCTCTTAATAGACGCCAATCGATTTTGTTATGGTCCGTCTCAAATCCGTAATCTTTAAACATTTCTTTGTAGTTTAACGGTATGCCATAAGGGCAAATCAGCTGAACACGTGCACCAAGCAGTACTACATCGGGGTTCACGAGCATGTAATCAAGTTGTTTGTGCAGCCGATTAGGTGCACTGACATCATCCCCATCCATCCGTGCGATGTACTGGCCCTGGCAGACCGCCAAACCCGCATTCAAGGCGGAGACGATCCCGCCGTTGGGTTGATCAAGGACCACAATCCGTGAGTCCTCGGCGGCGTGACGGCGGATGATGTCCAGCGAAGCGTCCTTCGAGCCGTCATTAACGATCACAAACTCAAAGTCCGTGAACGTCTGATCCCGGATGCTGCGGATCGCCGCGTCCAGGTAACGCTCGCAGTTGTAAACCGGCATGAGGACTGATACAGTCACTTCACACCACCAATCTCGGCGAGTTTACGTGTGATCTCTTTACCAACGAAACACTCAGCAAGAAAATAATAGCCTCTGCGTCTCCATGGGGCGGCTTGTATTGCCTGTATCACAAACTTCAATTCTTGAAGTTTATCCCGCCTTTCGCGCGCCGCTTGAGCCAAGACAAGTCTTCGATCCATTCTTTCAGAAAATCGCCATGCAATAGATTTTCGCGAATAGCGCATACTTCGCACCCTGTAGGCATGACGGAGCATCGCGTCTACATCCAAGTCCTGCTGGTCCGTGCGGGAGAAATTCGTACTTTGCGCGTGTATCCGATAGCGAAGGAGTATCTCTTGCGTATTGGCGAGTTCACCAACACGCGCCAGCCGTAAATAAAGGTCAAGATCTTGTGCGGTGCGGTACTTTTCACAGTATGCTCCAATATCGTGCAACGCCTTACGGCGAATAAACGCTGTTGGGTGCCTTAGACTACCACCTATTCCACAGAGAAGCTGTCGTTCTATTTCGGCGTGCTCGCATGGATTAATCTCGATGCGAAGTGATTCGCCTGCCGAGTCGATGTGTTCAACTGCGGAACCTAGACACACAACTGATGGCCGATCACGCATGTATTGAAGTTGTCGCTCGAAGCGGTGGGGTAAGCAGATGTCGTCCGCGTCCATACGTGCGATGTATTCACTTTCCGAAAACTTTAAAAGGTGGTTCAAACACCTTGTCAGACCGACACTATGTTGAGCAAGTGATTCAATAATCTTGATACGAGAGTCAAGACGTATATAATCAAGTATAACCTGTTTAGTATTGTCAGTAGATCCATCGTCTACTATAAGAACCTCGAAGTCCGCAAAGGTTTGTCCGAGAATGCTATCAAGCGCATCGGGTAAGTATGTCTCACCATTATTGACCGCGACTATGACAGATATTTTAGGCATATACTTATGGTTGCGGTGTTCGCAAAAGAATTTCGAATCCGCTCGTTATCAAGTCTTCATAGCAAAGGCTTCTACCTTGAAACGAATCTGGATAATCCATAACCAACTGCAGATGAGAGGTGTCGTACTCTCGTCGAACCCACTCTATTGTACAACCAGACTTGTGCCATGCATTCATATATTGCCAAGGCTTCCACCGGTTTAAAGGTTGTAGTTCGGCACGCTTACCACCTAAGTCGATTACACCCAACTCCTGCAGTTTACGATCAATAAAATCTTCTGAAAAAAGAAATTGCGAGTAAGGCATATGTAATGTGCGATAGGCATGCAGGCCCCATGGGCTCGCATAGAGTGGATTAAACGACAAGTAGATTAAACCGCCTGGCTGGCTTACGCGTACCAGTTCACGCATCACTACTCCAGGATCTGGTAAATGCTCGAATGTATTGTATGAATAGATAAAATCATACTTGCTATCGCAAATATTTAAGGATGCTGAAAGATCTGATTTAAGAAAAGGAATTTTCTTCGAGTCAGCATGACGCCAATCTTCTAAGTCTGACAATTCAACAACTTTGCCAGCCTTGTAAAGTGATGCGCCCACTAACCCGTCGCCTGCACCAATTTCAAGAAACACATTGCCAACGCCTAATCCACTTGCAATTTTTAAAATCCTTCCCGCTCGTTCATACGCTCTCTGATACAAACTAGCCTGATCATATTTATAGTTGTCGCGTTTAGGATATAAGGATTGCATTATGTTAAATTGATTTTCAGCATCGTTAAACATTGGATATGAAGTGCGTGATATAATGGCGTTTACTTTTTTTCGAGTTATGTAATGCAATAGTTTCCCGCTAGCACCACCTAGTCTTTTTTGAATCAATGAGATTTTATGCTTTACAATCATTATCCCTACTTCTCTTACTTATTAATTTTGCGGGAATACCCCCAACAATTGTAAATGGCTGTACTTCGCGATTAACTACAGATCCCGCAGCAACTACAGCGCCATCGCCTATTTTTACACCATCCAAGATTACCGATCTTGCGCCTATCCATACATCTTGACCAATAGCTATCCCCTTCATTGTAAGCCCTTGATTCATGATTGGTATATTCGGATCCTCAAAAACATGATTCGCTGGCACAATGACTGTTCCTGTGGCGATTCTTGTCTTGTTGCCAATAGACAATCCGCCATGTCCATATATTACACAGTATGGATTGATAGAAACATCATTTCCGATACTTATTATTCCATCGTAACAAGCAATTATAGTTCCTTTGCAAATTGACACTCCGTCTCCAATTGCTATTGCACCTAATCCCGGACTATCGAGTGTTCCTGTACTCAAAATAGTGTCGCGATCTCGCGAACAATCTTTACCTATCTTAATTTTCTTTCCGATTATAGATTTATACTGCATGTAAACAGCTAAACTTAATATTCCCTTGACAATGCTTCTTATTTTTAAAACTATAAGTTGCATGACCATTCTGCTTTCATTATCACTTTACCTTGCTGTCGACTAGGTATAAAACCTGTGCCAAATATATCAGCACCAACTACTTCAATGTATTGTAAAAAATCACGCCTTTCGATTACCGTAACGCCATCTCCCAGGACCACTTCTAAATCATAAACTCCCGGAACGAGCATTATTTTTGGCATATCGCATGAGACGAGTGATATGCTCGATGAATGAATTACCAAACCAGAATTATAACGACTTTGAATCGCCGCAATTCTATCGCCAAACTGATCTTTAAAAATAATTCCTATTTCAATGTTTTTTGCTTCTATGCCTAAATTTAACCCTATTCTTGCTTGCAAAGATTCTCCAACTAGGACATTATTGGTAGCAATGTTTTTTGATAAAAGCGTGAGATCAGATATTTGCTGTGTTTTATCGTGTTTAGCATGGGTTACATTTCTTTCCAATAGATATTTTTCCGTAGCTTCGTGTATAGATCCGATGTAATTGACTTTTCCATGGTTGAGTAATACTGCCCTATTACAAAGATTGTTTATTATCGCCATATTATGACTTACAAATAGTATTGCTCTGCCATCCTTGTTTGAAATATCCTGCATTTTCCCCAAACACTTCTTCTGAAACTCCTGATCCCCCACCGCCAGTACTTCGTCGACGATCAGGATCTCGGTGCGGAGGTGGGCGGCGACGGCGAAGGCGAGGCGGACGTACATGCCGGAGCTGTAGCGTTTGACGGGGGTGTCGAGGAATTTTTCGACGCCTGCGAAGTCGACGATGGCGTCGAACTGTGTTTTGATTTCTGAGCGGGCCATGCCGAGGATGGCGCCGTTGAGGTAGATGTTTTCCCGGCCGGTGAGTTCGGGGTGGAAGCCCGTGCCGACTTCCAGGAGCGAGCCGACGCGGCCGAAGAGGTCGATCTCGCCGGTGGTCGGGTAGGTGATGCGAGAGAGGACCTTGAGCAGCGTGGATTTGCCGGCCCCGTTTCGGCCGATGATGCCGACGACCTCGCCCTTTTTGATGTCCAGGTCGATGTCCTTGAGGGCGTGGAAGGTCTCGGTCCTAGCGCGTCGGAGCGGGTTCTTCAGCCGGGCGAGCGCGGACTCGGCGAGGGTGGACTGTTTCTCGAGCCCACCCTTCTGGATGGTGTAGGCTTTGGAGAGGCCACGGACGCGGATGGCGGTGTCGTTGGCTGAGCTGGTGTGGAGGGGTTTGATCATGTGTCGGTGTTAGATAGATCGCTGGGGAGGCCGTCAGATAACATCCGCAAACTTCCGCTCCATCCCGCGGAAGACGTACGCCCCGAGGATGAAGACGCCGACGCTCAGGCTTAGCGAGTAGATCAGGTAGCCGGTGTGCAGTTCGCCGACGCCGAGCATGGACCAGCGGCAGCCCTCGATCAGGCTGGCCAGGGGGTTGAGCATGTAGAGCTGGGCGGCCCAGTCGGGGACCTTTTCGTTGACGGCGATGAGCATGTAGCCGACGGGGCTGGCGTACATGGCGAACTGGATCACGACGGGCAGGACGTAGCGGACGTCGCGGTACTCGACCATCAGGGCGCCGGTCCACATGCCAAAGCCCAGGGCGAGCATGAAGAGCGCGAGCATCCAGACCGGCAGCAGGAGGATCGGCCAGCCGGGGTTGATCTGGTAGATCGCCAGCAGCACCGCGACCAGGAGCAGCGACACGGCCAGGTCCACGAGCACGGAATAGACCTGGGCCAGCGGGAGGATCATGCGTGGGAAGTAGACTTTTTGGACCATGTTCTGGTTGGCGACCATGCAGCCGGAGGTCTTGGAGAGGGTCTGGCTGAAGGCGGTCCAGGCGAACATGCCGGCGAAGGAGACGAGGAAGGGCGGCAGGCCGGCGGTGGGCAGTTGAGCCATGACGCCGAAGACGAAGGTGAAGATGCCCGCGCCCATGAGGGGTTGGATGACGACCCAGGCGGCGCCGAGGAGGGTCTGCTTGTAGCGGAGCTTGACATCGCGGAGGGCGAAGGCGGTGAGCAGGTCGCGGAAGTCCCAGAGCTCCTTGAAGTCGATGGCCTGCCAGCGTTTGGGCGGGCGGATGGAGACGGTGGGCTTGGGGGCATCTACGCCCGGCTCGCGCGGCTGCTGATCGTCCTGCGAGTTGTCTGTATTAAGCGTGATGGTGTCTGCGGAGGTCATCGTTCGGTGGCCGGTGAAGTAAGCGACACGGCGGTTGCCGTGGTCTGGCCGTTGCGGGAAGAGGTAAGGGGTAGCTTCTGCTTATCGCTGTACGGCTGATAGTCCAGATCGATGTGGTTGGTGTGTTCGGCCCAGGCCTGCTGGACGTAGGAGGCGAGGTTGGCGCGGAAGTGCGCGGTGTCGAAGCCCATCGCGTGGGCGCGGATGCGTTCGGCGGGCCAGAGGGTGGTTCGTTCGAATTCCTCGATCGCCTGGCAGATCGACTGCGGTGTCTGCTG
>JBGSTE010000134.1:0-6424 GCA_041736655.1 Phycisphaeraceae bacterium
GGTCGTGGGGGGCGTGGCTCAGGCGTGGCCTGGCGGGGGTTGGTTTTTGGGGGGGCGCTGATGGCGGGCCGGGGTCTGCGCGCGCGGGGTGGTGGGCGGGTTTTGATTGAGAACCCCTCACACAAGGGGGGACAGACATGCCTGCCTGTCACTCGGCGTGGCGAGGCCGATCTCATCAGGCGGTCGGCCTGGTGACAGGCAAGCCTGCCGATCCCCCTGACGATGGGGTCAGGCGTTCTTAGCCCCAGCGCTCGGTGCGTCGGCGTTTGGCTGGCTGAGGCGGGGCGGGGTTTTGAAGGTGTACAAGAAATGCCTCAGGTGGGATAGGCTTGCAGCCTTGTCTTCAAGGCGTAGCCTTGAATCGCACGGCGGTGTTTGGATCATTCAATGACAGGCAAGATGCCAGTCCACCTTGTTACACGTTCTAAGGCCAGGCGGGGCGGGTCGGCAGGGGAGGAGCGGCGGCCAGGCGATTTGTGCGCGCTGGGGTTGGGCGTCTTGTAAAACGCTGGCAAGCCAGTGATTCCGATTAGCGGGGTGATGCGGGTGTGTGATGGGCTGGCTTGACGGGCGAGGGGGCGAAGCTAAACTGTGTGATCCCACGCCCGTGTGGCGGAATTGGCAGACGCGCTGTCTTCAGGTGGCAGTTCTAGCAATAGAGTACAGGTTCGACTCCTGTCACGGGCATCAAAAAACCCCGCTTATTGGCGGGGTTTTTCTTTGGGTGATTGGTGTCGGTGCGTTAATCCAGCGGGTAGGGTCGGGGGTCGGAGTAGAGGGACCAGTCTTCGCTGCCCTGGATGGGCTTGACGAGTTTGCCGTTGGCGAAGACGGATTTGAATCGCAGCATTTCCTTGGTTTGTTCGACGAGGTCGACGTGTCCATCCCAGAAGGCGACGCGGTGTCGGCCGAGTTCTTTTGAGCCGCCGTGGAAGCTGTCGGTCGGGTCGCCTTTGGAAGTGTCGCGTCGGCCGTAGGCGTAGCTGAACATGATCTCGGCGTAGGCGACGGTTTCTGAAGAGTTGCCCGATTCGTTGAGGTGTTTGAGGAGTTGTTTGCGGGCGCGTTCGTTGTCAGCGATGGAGGTGGGCAGGGTCAGTTTCGGATCGTGCAGGGCCAGGCCTCCGATATCGCCGTAGCTGTTGCCCATGACGCCGTAGGCGGTGTCGTCGGGGTTGCTGCTGGCAAAGAGCGTGTCGAATGCGCTGCCGTCACCGCCGACCTCGGAGGGGCAGGAGAAGAGGGGGATCTCGACGCGGTCGGTTCCGTCATCGACTGGGGGTTTGCCGCCGAAGATGTAGGGGTTAAGCGGCCGGTCGTGTGCGAGGACGTACTCGACCATGTTGGTTCCGACCTCGCCGGCCTTGGCGCTCATGCCGCCGAAGGTGTTGAGGGCGTGCCAGGGGAAGAGGCCTCCGCCGTAGGATGTGGCGTTGCCTCCGGCCTCGATCTTGGCGGGCATGTCGTTGGTGTCGATGTTGTAGGTGCTTGAGGCGATGGCGATCTGTTTGAGGTTGGATCGGCACTGGACATCGCGTGCGGCCTCGCGGGCCTTGCCGAGCACTGGGAGGAGCAGGGCGATCAGGAGCGCGATGATCGCGATGACTACGAGCAGCTCGATCAAGGTGAAGCCACGCCGGTCAGCCGCTGGTATCGCGAGGGTGCGGTAGTTCATGTCCCGTCTCGGTGGTACGCGTCCGCTGTTGGTGCAGGCAGGCAGGACATGGCGGGGGCGTACGGATCTGAATTAGTCTAGGTCAGTCTCTTGGGTACTGACCTGAATCCCCGCGGCTGACAACGAGGCCAGCCGCGAGGTTCCGGGGGTCTACTGGGCGCCGTGTTAACGGCGGTGCGGTCTTAGCCGCGGCGACGGCGGGCGATCATGAGGCCGCCGAGCCCCAGCAGTGCGAGCGAAGTCGGCTCAGGCACCTCCGTGCCGTTGATGGTGATGGCGATGTCGTGTGGCGTGCCGGGGACCGGGTTGATCTGGCCTTGTTCGAGTTCAACCCATTGGTCCACAGCTGAGGGCACGATGAATGCGTTAGCGTTGACGGTGTTGGCGCTGGTGACGAAGATGCTCGAAGGGTCGCCGACGATGCTCGAGGCCAGGTGTGCGGTGTTCGCGGTGCCTTCGTACAGCGGGGTCAGGCCGACCCAGTATTCCCCGGCCGGCAAGTTGAGGTTCAGGCCCGAGGCGGTCATCGCATGGCGAAGAACCCCGGCGTCAACGCCCAGGACGGAAGTGACCGGGACAATCGTGCTGCTGGTGGGGATGTCGCCGGCAGTCGGCAGCGTGCCGGTCTTGGGGAACACGTGCAGGTAGGCCTGGTTCACCAGGTTGCTGAAGTTGTCGTTGCGTGGCGCGCCCCTGTAGTAGGTCGTGATCGAGTCCACATCCCAGCCGCCACCGCCGACCAAGATATCGCCGACTGCGAACCACTGGTTGGTGAAGTTAAAGGCGGGTGTTGCGGGGGTTGCGTCGTAATGGTTCCACGTGCCGCCTGAGCCGGTGGCGTAGCCCTGCTGGTTCCAGAGGACGTCAGCCGAGGCGGTTGTTGTGGCCAGGGCGCAGGCGCCCAGGAGTGCGAGGGTCGTGAGCTTGTTCATGTTTCGATTCTCCAATCGTGGGGTGGGGGGTGTTTGTCTGTTTGCCGCTTAAGCGTGTCGGCGTCGTGTGATCAGCAGGCCGCTGATGCCAAGGATCAAAAGGCTGGTGGGTTCGGGCACGCTCGCCGTCGCGCCTGGCCCGGTGAAGTTTGAGAAGGCGATGCCGAAGTCCGCGTCGTCGACGTCGCTGTCGGCGTCGAGGTCTGCATCGGGGTTGGCGGATGGGCCGAGGTTCGGCCCGGTGAACGCGGCGAAGGCGACGCCGAAGTCCGCGTCATCGACGTCGCCATCGAGGTCCAGATCGCCAAAGAAACCATTGAGGAGGTAGCCGATGAGGTTGAGGTCTTCTTTCGTGACTTGCCCATCGCGGGTCCAGTCGCCGTAGTAGTTGTCGCCGACGTAGGGTGCGCTGGTGCCGAGGTTGGCCGTGGCGGTGTCAAGTAGCGCCTGCGTCGCCTCGGGGTTCAGCGGCGTTGAACTGACATCGATGATCAGGCCGGTGATGTCGTTGATGGTGTTGCCGGTGTAGGCCCAGGTCAGCAGCGTGTTGCCGTCGGGGGAGATGCCCTGTATCGATGCGATCTCGATACCGGTGAGGTCAAGTCCACGTGCTGTGAGGAAGTCTTCGATGTTGACCAGGCCCGTGCGGTAGGTCCAGAAGGTGCCCTGCCCGTTGTCGCCCGAGCCGGCGATGGTGCCGCCTTGAACGAGCGTCTTCGCGTCGTCAAAGCCGACGACGATCTTGCCGTCGCCGGAGATGCCGGTCGCTTCGGCAAGCCCCGCCGTCTGTCCGGGCAGCCGGCCGATGGTCGTTCGCCGCCAGGTATCGTTGCCGGCGATGTAGTGCCAAACGACCTGACCCTGCGTATTGAGGTTCGTGTCGGGCATGACGACGCGCTGATAGCCAGCGAGGACGGTGCCCGCGTCATTGAGCGATGTTGCGCGTCCAGATGTCCCGTTGGGGTGGGTGAGCTGTGCTTCGACGCCATTGACCCACACCGTTGGGATGAACGGGTTGTTGGTGTAGCCCGCGACGACATTGCCATCAAAGTCGGCGGTCAGGACCTCGCCCTTGTTGTCGCTAAGGCCTGGCGAAAGCGAGGTGGTGGTGCCGCCGGCGATGTCGTAGATCGCGGGCATCCCGCCGTTGGTGCCCGGCGTGTCCTTGCGGAAGTAGTTGCCGGTGACGACGTTGCCGTTGCCCGAGATCGCGTTGGATCGGCCCAGGCCCAGATCAAAGGACGATGGGGGCAGGATATTCAGGACATAGTTCTTGTACGCCTCGCTGCCGACCGGCGAATCGATCGCCAGCAGGTCCGTCCGCGTGCCGGTGCCCAGGGGCTGGCCGGGTGTCTGGACCCAGACACCCGCGGTTGTGAAAGGTCCGTCAAGGGACGTGCCCGAGTCCCCGCCAAAGTCCGGTGAGAGGATGGTGCCGGGGACGCGTGTACCGTCATGAGAGACCTCGGGCATGGTGCCGGGGCCGCCGGTGATGTTGATGCCTGTGGAGTAGAAGGTATTGGTTGGCAGGTCGTAGAGGAAGAAGTCGTTGACCACCAGGGCGCCGAAGATACTGACGCCCGCATCCCAGCCCACGATGATTTCGCCGCCGACCGCCGCGTCCGTTGGCAGCATCAGGCCGGTGAAAGTGAGGTCGCTGAATTCAATCGCCATCGCGGGCGTTGCCGACAAGCCAATGAAGCAGCCGAGGCCGGCGAGTAGTTGTTTGTATGGTGGCTTTTTCATGGCTTGGAGACCTGGTTTTGAGTGCCTTGATCTGCGGTTGGACATGGCCTGCAGGTAGTGACTCGATAGCGTTTCTTAAGGGGCCCTACGGATGCCCTGATCGGTCTAACTACTTATAGTTAAGTCCATATTAATGCGTTACTTATGGCCAATCGTAGTCAATTGTTCCGGCCTGTCAATATTCCAATTGGAAAATTAAATAAAATTTTTGAGGGGGCTTTCCTCTGCCCTCATAGCCTGTTAGACTTCGCTCAAACACCCCTTCGAGGAATCGAGCATCGTGACCACCGGGTTTGAAGACGACTGCACCGCCGCCGTGACCAACCTTAGCGCGGCCCTGATCGACCTTTATGACAACATGAAGGCCGACCCCATGCGCCCGCAGGAGGCGGCCCGGCAGTTCGGCATCAACAAGACCCTGACCTGGAACATCGCCCGTCTGTTGCAGTCGGACCACCCGTTGGATGCGGCAATCCACGTGCCGGGGACCAGTTCCATGGAGCGGATGCTCACCGCGATCAAGAAGCATGGCGGGGACCGGGAGAAAGTCGATCGAGTCCGCAACGCGGTCCTGAGCTTTGACAAGACGATCGAGATGCACGTGGGCGACCGTTCGGACTTGGAGCTGCTTCTGGACAGCATGGGCAACCGTCGGGCCGACGGCCTTGAGCTGAGTCGAAAACTGTCATTCAAAGGCAACAGTGGCGTTTTCGGTGTCCAGGCTCGGACGCGGCTTTCGTCGGTGTTCATCGCGCCTAACACCGATGACCCTGCGATGCTCGATGACGTGATCGTGTCGGGCTATACCTCGCTGCGTCGGCTTCGCAGTTCGGTGCGCTGGCCGGTCTTTAAAGTCGCCAGTTGGGGCCAAAGCGATAAGCCCATCGACCCCACCGGCTGGCAGCCCTTGGACGGCAGCGACAAGCGGCAGGACTCGGTGGGGATCCTCAGCGAGTTTACCGAAGGCCAGGACATCCACCTGACCCGTCGCGATTCGCTCACGGGTACCGAGTACATCCTCGAGCCCGGCCCGGTCGGCAACGCGGGCGCGATCAACTGCTACCGGGGCCAGCGGGAGATCGCTTTTGCGCCGCGCTACCGCAGGAGCGCGACGGACATTGGTGAGTTTGGCGTGGCGGTCACCACGCCTTGCCAGCACCTGGTTTTTGACTTGTTTATCCATCAGGACCTGCCGTTCATCGAGCAGGTCCACGCCGTCGTCTTTGCGAAGATTTTCTCGCAGGGCGACACGATGCTCGACAAGCAGGATCAGGCGGCCCTGCCGATCACGCTCGAGCCAACACGCATCGCAGGATCGCCCCCGGCTGTCGCCACCGCGCTGGTCCCGCGCTATGCCGAGTTGTTTGACTATGTCGGTAAGCAGTCCGGCTGGGACCTGTCGTGTTTCCGTGGGATTCGGCTGCTGGTGAAGTATCCGCCCCTGGGTTCGACGGTGATGCTCCGCTTCCCGCTGGAAGATCCGCCGGCGTTGTAGAGCTGCCCGCATGATTTGGGCCGGTCTGCCTTCAATCTGGCGCGATGTGTATGTCGGGCAGCAACTAAGAACCGCAGCCGAGGCACGCAGCTTTCATACGCCACGCGCAACAGACTTACCGCATTCATGCAACTGCACGCCCAGCTTGGGCGAATTCAACTCGCCCAGGCCCAGCACCCGGCTGACGACGAGGGTGGTGTCGTCGCCCCAGTCGGTGGCGATGGGGCTGATGGTGTAGCGGAGGCGTTCGCGGAGGCGGACGATTTCGATATGGGGCTGGGGGTCGCCGGGCTGGCGATCGCGGGCGCAGTGCAGGAGTGGGGTGATGGAGGCGTCGTTGGATTCGTGGTCTGCGGTGGTGATGCCGACGCAGGCGAGGACGGCCCCTTCGCCGATGCGGAGGTCGCGCCAGGCGGTGAGGGGGACGCTGAAGAGGCAGTGGCCGGCGAGGGTGCCCGGGCCGTTGCCGACGCGGAAGGCGTTGATCTGGCAGTGTGCGGTGGAGTCGATGACCAGCCAGTCTTCTGCGGGGCCCTGGGCGTGGGGCACGGCAGACTCCTCGAGCTCGGCGGTGCC
>JBGSTE010000152.1:0-1074 GCA_041736655.1 Phycisphaeraceae bacterium
CGGGCGTGCCGCTGATCGCCTCGCTCAAGGTCGCCCGCGCAGCGATCGGTAACCAGACGCTGACCGACGCGGTCGACCGCGCGATCAGCAACGTGCAGGAAGGCGCGCCGCTGGCCCAGTCGCTGGGTCAGTGCCCGCAGCTTTTCCCGACCTCGGTGGTCGAGATGATCTCCGTGGCCGAGGAGTCGGGCCGAATCTCCGAGGAACTGGTCCGCATGGCCCACGAGTTTGAAGAGGACCTGGACCGCCAGTTGCGCGTGCTCGTGTCGCTGGCCGAGCCGGCGATGCTGTTCATCATGGCGTCGATGGTCGGCACGATCGTCGTGGGCATGCTGCTGCCGGTCTTCGATCTGTGGGACGCGATTCAATAGAGGATTTTCTTTCATTCACAGGCAACAAAAACCATGAAACAACTACGCAAACAACACCTCCGTTCGTCGGGCTTTAGCATCCTTGAACTGCTGCTGGTGCTCGTCATCCTCGGCATCCTCGCGGGCATCGTCGGCGTGCGCTTCGCCGGCCAGTCCGGCAAGGCCAAGGTCACCGCCGCCAAGACCCAGCTCGAAAACATCAAGACCGCGCTGACCCGTTACAACATCGACATCACCGAGTTCCCCACGACCCAGCAGGGCCTTGAAGCGCTCACCAAGCAGCCCAGCGGGATCGAGGACTCCGAGTGGGACGGGCCTTATCTGGAAGAAAAGATCGACAAGGACCCCTGGGGCAACCCCTGGCAATACGCCTACCCCGGCACGCATAACGATAACGACTACGACCTCTACTCCTTCGGCCCCGACGGCAAGCAGGGCGGCGATGACGACATCATCAACTGGAGCGAAGACGACAACTAAATGCAGGTGGGGTGGGCGTCCCGCCCGCCATCACGGCGCAGCCGTGACAACACCACTGACTTTCATTCAGGCCTCCGGCCTGACGACGGGCGGGACGCCCATCCCACCAGTTATCCGCAATGATTCGACGCCCACACACATCCCGCGCTTTCACACTCATCGAGCTGGTGCTGGTGATGCTCATCATCGGCCTGCTGCTGGCGATCGTCGCGCCTTCGCTCAC
>JBGSTE010000191.1:0-12884 GCA_041736655.1 Phycisphaeraceae bacterium
GCCGCGTCCACCTCGGCCACCATCGCCGGGGTCACGCCTGCAAGCAGCCCGTGCTTCTTGATGACCTGCCCGGCAAAGTAGGCACGGGTGCGGCCTGCCCGTACGCCGGGTACCACCGGGGCGGCGGGCAACTTCTTTGTGGTGGGCTTTGCGGGTGCGGGTGCTGCCGGGGCCGGTGCTGCCTTCTTTGTGGTGGGCTTGGCCGGGGCTGTCTTCTTCGCGGTTGCCTTCTTCGTTGCGGTTGCCATGGGTGGTCTCCTTGTGGCGGGGTTCGGGTTCTGTTCGTTACCCCCGCATACTACGGCAACATCACGAGGCAATGCAACTCCTCAGTTTGGAGATTCTTGGATTAATTCAACTTTCTTCAAAACACCCGCTTAATGACCGGTTGGTGTTGTAGCACCATGGCGTAGGCTTCCTCCATCACGCCCCGTGTCCACTCCGCATCACGTGCCCGGCAAACCACCGCGTCATGTATCGGCAGTGCGGGCTTGCCCGCGTCCCGGTGTACGCACAACACCCGCAGCATCACCGTACCGTCCGCCGTCATCAACTCCATGCCAACCCCGGTAAAGAAGTACGGGGCAATGGGGGCGTGGACTTTGAGCAGGCGGTCCGTGAACCCGGCCACAGGCCCAACGGCCTCGCGTAGCTTGGCGTCGTTTTTCAGCATGTTGGCAATGGCACTATGTGCGGCCGGGCGGGTGCGGCAGTTGATGCAGGCGTTCAACGCCCGCTTGATAAACGCCCGCACACCCGGCACCCCGCAACCGGGCATTACTTCATCCGGTTTGTACGGGTCGCCTTCCAATTCCCGCAACGCACGGGCACGGGCATACAACATCCGGGGGTGCATCCCGCTGTAATCCCACTCCGCCGCCGGTTCACCATCAATCCGCATCGTCGCCCGTACCGCTTTGCTCAGGTTCTGCCCGCTCAACTCGCCAAAGCTATAAAGCCGGGCGGCCTGAAAAGTATCGCCGACATGGATTTGCCGGATGGCCACGTTGGGCTGGAAGGTCGTGGTGGTGCCGTCCGGGTGCGTGCAGGTAGCCGCCCAACCGTGGGCCATGTTTTGGGCGTTGATGCTTTCAATCGTGTCCTCCTTCGCCCGCCAATACGCCAACCCGTTCGCAACCGCCCGTGGGTCCGGCTTGCCGCCGGGGCCGGGCTGGGCCTGCCGGGCAACGTACTCTTCAAAGTTGATCGGCTGCCGCTGTTCTTCTTCGGGCAACGGGTCGCCCGTCACCGGGTCTGTTTTGCCGGTGTGCAGCACCACCAACGCCCGGTCAGTAGGGGTGGCGGTCGTGGTGTTACGTGCTAGTTCAATATCCATCAGCATGTTAAGTCTCCAATGTTCGCGGGTTTGGATGAGTTTGGCGGTGGCGGCATAGCGGGTGACCTTGCCACTGATTTCACTGCCCCGGCATTGCACGGCCCAACCGGCGGCCACAAGGGCATCCCAAACCCCGGCCCGCAGCACTACGCCGGGGTCCGTTTTGCGGCGGGTGTCAGCCACCACACGCCCGACAAGCCCGGTGGTGATGAGGTTGTGGGTGGCGTGCCGTAGCACGGCCCGCTTCTCGGCCTGCTTGTAGCCGGGTAGCTCAACGTGCGGCAACACCTCGGCATCCACAAACCGCACAAACTCACCGTCAAGCGTGTAGGTGGCGTACCGGCTGCTTTCCCGGTCACGTAGCTGCGGCATGTTCTTCGGTTTGCTCATTGCATTTAGTCCTTGGGTACAAGCCGGGGGCGGGCGGGGGGGCGGGGGCGGGCGGGGGGCATACACCGGGGCGTTTTGGGCTGCCCATGTTGTCAGTATCGTGCCACCCGTTATTTTCAGTATGCCTCCGGCACCGGGTCGCAAAACGGTTCAAGCCTCCGCCACGCTTCGGCCGGGCCATGCCTCGCAACCATCCTTAGCACGCACTCGGGTGTCGGGCTGCCGTGGTACAACGCCACGGCCACAAGCAAACGCGGCACACCGGCCCGGCGGAACTTGCGGACGGTTGCCGCCCTTGCGTCAACCTCGCTTGGCGTGGGCAGGTAATGGCCGCCCATCCGCACCCGTTCGGCGTGGTAGGCGGCCCATCGTGTTGTCGTTTCGCCTTCAACCATGCACTACCTCATGCGGCTATGTGGAGGACGTGGGCGAAGGGCACGGGCAGGTGCAAAACCTTGTTGGCGGTTCTGGTAGTCCAGTTCGTCGGCGATCGCGGCCTGTTTCGCGGCGAGCTGGCTGCCGGAGACCTCGACGCCGGCGGTGAAGATCTGCGTGTAGTTGCTCCGTCGGACGCGGTTGGTGAATCGTGCGGTGGGTGCGTCGTCGCCTTCGAGCGCCGCGTTGCCGAGGATGCGCAGGCCCTGACTGTTAGCGATGGCCTCGGGTGTCGTGCTGCCGTAGCCACGGACGACGGTGAGGGTGCTGCCGGAGATGCCGGTGACGAGGATCACCTCAGCGGAATTGGCCGGCTGTACCTGGTCGCCGACGCGGAAGCGATCGCTGTTAGCGACATCGAAGCTGGCCTCGCTGGTGGGCGAGCTGATGGAGGCGTCGTCGATCGCGTCGGTGTTGGGGAGTAACTGGTCTTCGAGCCACTGGTGGACGGTCGAGGTGGCCGCGCGTTGCGGGTCGCCCAGGTGGTCCAGGAGCGGGGTTTCGTAGGGGCTGACGATGCCGACGATGTCGCCGATATCTTCAACCAGTTCGGGGAGCGTTGCGCCTGCGGAGTACGTGGCCTTGCCGGTGAAACTCATGGTGTGTTCCTTGTGTGGGGGTGTAGTTCGTGATGCGGGTGATTGATCGTGGCGTTACGGCCGCCGACGAAGCCGCAGGTAGCGCAACAGGTCACGCCGGTCACCGCTGTGCTGGGCCTGCTCGGCCGCCTTGGCCAGGGGCTCGTCGAGCCCGTCGATCTGTGGGGCCAGCGCCAGCCCGCCCGTCGACTGGCTCGTATCTCGAAAGAGGTAAGGCTTGTGCCGGCGGAGGTCCGCGACCGCCTCGGCCACGTCGGGCTCGCTCATCGACTGGATCGCCGCCTCGGTCAGCAGACGCGCCGCCTCCACATCGACCGCGTCGGCCTCGCTGAGTAGCGCATCGATGCGTTGCCTGCGTTCGAGGCTGGTGATCGACTGCTCCGCCTGCTCGTAACGCTGCCTGGCCGACTCGAGCTCGGACTGCATCTGCGCGAGCGCCTGCTCGGCCGCCTGGGCCCGCTTGCGGTAGCGGATCGCCTCATTCACCGGCACAAGCCTGTCAGACGACGACGGCGCAGCATCACGCTCTGCCGGTGTCACTTCATCGTGGGTTTCATCTGGCATCACATGCTCCGTTTCCTGTTGAATTGATTCCGTTACAACGCTCATGGGCTTACTCCTGCGGTTCTGGATGGGGTTGGTGTTGGTCGGCAGCGCAGTCGCTGTAGCCCAGCTCGTTGAGCACCGTCTGCATGGGCACGCCCAGCGCGATCTTGGCCTGCGCCAGGGCGATCTGCTCCTGCTGGTTTTCCGGGATCGGGTCCGGCCAGTCGATGCGGACGCGTCGCTCGTCGGGCGTGTTGGGCAGGATGCCGTAGACATCCGCCGCATGAAGGATCAGTTCGCACAGCCGTTGCAGGCCCGCGCCGTAGGTCACGCGCTTGCGTTCGATGCGGGCGAGCAGGCCCATCATCACCAGGCGTACCGCGTTCTGGCTCGACAGGTTGCCGACCTTGCCGCGGAGGACACCGGCCGCGATGGGTGACACGCCCGAGGTCTTGTCCATCGCATCGCGGATGTCGCTGATGTGGGCGTCTTCGGACGGGTGGTCCGCGTCGCCGCCGAACTCCTGGATCGACGCGTCGGGGTTGTCGGTGTGCCACATCTGTCCCGGCGCAATCGGCCGCTCGGTGAACTGCTCGATGCCTCGGCCCAGGTACATCTTGAAGGCCTGCATCGTGATGCGATTGGCACGGTCCGACAGCCGGGTGTTCAGTTCGTCCTGCAAGGGGATTAACGGCTCGACCTCGCTGAGCCCGTTGTAGTTCAGCGGCTGGGGCAGGTTCTGGATATGTACGACGGGGATTCGGCCCAGGCGATTGATCGTTGAGCTGATCCGCCGGTAACCTCGGCCGGGCTTCTCTTCGACTAGGTCGACCACGCGCTCGGCGGTCCATACCTGCAAACGGTGCCGGGTCGAGAGCGACGACGTGGCAGCATGGCCGGTGATCTGGGCACGGACCCGCTCGATGAGCGTGGGCTTGGACGCGTCGTCGGCCGTGGCGACGCGGAGGATGTAGCCGGTCAGCCGGCGGTAGTCGTCCTGCGCCAGGGCGGGGATGCCACGCGTCGCGTCGATGGGCTCGATGATGAATCGGCTGGCGGCGTCGGCCGGGTCGGCGAGGTTGTAAGGCCCGCCGCCGCGGATGCGGAGCATCAGGTCCACGTGGCCGTAGACGGTGCCCAGGAGCGCCAGGTCCTGCAAGAGGTTGGCCCCGCCATTGACTTCGAGGACGGCCAAGAGCAAGCGACCGATTTGTGTTGCACGTTCGGGCTCGGCCGCGAGCGATCGCAAGGCGATGGGCTTGCCGAACATGTAGTCGACCAGGGTCTGTACCCGCCAGCCGATGTCGTTTTCGATAACGATCTCGCGTTGTCGGCTGGCACCCGGTCGAAGCCGATCGGGCAGGCCTTCGATCTGGGCGGGGGTCTGGCGGTTGCCGGCCCTGCTCAGCGGGTTGCGGTAGTAGCGCCACCGCCGGGCAAACTGCGGGGCCTGGTGGGCCAGATGCCGGGCGATCAGCTCGTCCATGCCGGGCAGGACAACTTGCGTGGGTTCTGCTGGGGTCATCTCGTTGGATCCGGGGGTTGGAGGCGACGGCGTGCTCCGCCGCCCGCCTGCTCCGGGGGCTACCTAGCCGACTCAATGCGCACAAAGCCAGCGATCAGATGGGTTTACGCGATATAACCCCAGATGTGACAATGTTCAATGATTATTGAAATGATTGCTTTTCATCACTGGGTCGCGCACTGCTCATGCGCGCAACGTAGAATCGTTATGAAATCGGCTTGCGTTCGGCTGTAGTGATGATCTAATAGGCATGACATGGACAGGCTTGAACAAGAATTAAACATCATTGAACAGATCAGCCAGATCCTTGGCGGGGCTTTAGAGCTTAGCCAAGTCTTTCAGCGGGCCATGGGCGTTCTCGAGCGTGAACTGGCGATCGAACGGGCAGCTCTGACCCTGCTGGACCCGACGACCAGCCAGCTTCACATCGTTGCGTCTATCGGTTTGACCGCTGAGGAACAGCGCCGAGGCCGGTACGACGTGGGCGAAGGGGTCTCCGGCCAGGTGCTCGCCAGCGGCAACTCCGCGGTCATCCCCAACGTTGCGGAGCACAAGGACTTTCTCAACCGCACCCAGACCGCCGACGTCAGGCCCGGCAACGCCAACCCGCACAGCTATATCTGTGTCCCGGTCTTTGACGGCCCCAAGGCGGTGGGCACCATCGGCGTACTCAAGCGTTTCGTCGACCAGGCCACCCTCAAGGCCGACGCACGGCTCCTGAAAATCCTCGCCGGCCTGATCGCCCAGACCATCCGCATCCACCAGCAGATCCGCCTCGAACGCGACCACTGGCTCGAAGAACGCCAGCAGCTCACCGACGACCTCCGCAAACGCTACACCTTCGACAACATCATCGGCTCAAGCCCGGCCATGCTCGACGTGCTGGGCACGATCGCCCAGGTCGCTTCCTCACGCGCCACCTGCCTCATCCTCGGCGAGACCGGCTGCGGCAAGGAGCTCATCGCCCGAGCTATCCACTACAACTCGCCACGCAAAGAAAAACCGCTCGTCCGTGTCAACTGCGGGGCGCTCTCGCCGCAACTGCTCGAGTCCGAACTCTTTGGCCACATGAAGGGCGCGTTCACCGGCGCGCTGCGCGACAAGATCGGGCGGTTCGAAGCGGCCGACGGCGGGACGATTTTTCTCGACGAGGTCGGCACGCTCGATACGCAGTTGCAGGTCAAGCTCCTGCGCGTGCTTCAGGAGCGCGAGTTTGAACGCGTCGGCGACCACTGCACGATGAAGGTCGACTGCCGGGTCATCGCCGCGACCAACCTCAATCTCGAAAACGAGGTCCGCGCTGGCACCTTCCGCGAAGACCTGTACTACCGGCTGAATGTCGTGACGATCCACCTGCCGCCGCTGCGCTCAAGACGCGAGGACATCCCTTCGCTGATCGACCACTTTTTGCAGCGGTACAACAAGGAAAACGCAAGGAATGTCCACAAGATCAGCCGGGACGTGATGACGACGCTGCTGCGTTACCCCTGGCCGGGCAACGTCCGCGAGCTGGAGAACGCGATCGAGCGGGCGGTGGTGCTCAGTAACGGCGAAGACCTGTCGCTGGAGCTTTTGCCCTTGCAGGTGCGCCTCTTCGCCGAGCAGACGCGTGGCGAAGTCGCGGACGAATCGATCGAGGCCTTGTGCAGCAAACTCGCTGAGCACGCGGTCAAGCAGTTGCAGGTCTACGACGGCCAGGTCTACGAGATGGTCATCGGCGAGCTGGAGCGACAGCTCATCCGCGAGAGCCTGAACTATTGCGGCGGCGTGAAGCTGCGGGCCGCAGATTTCCTGGGCATCAACCGCAACACGCTGAACAAGAAGGTCAAGGACTTGAATGTGACGGCGTAGCCCCCGGAAGTAGGCCCCGGAATGAAGCAGGTAGGACGGGCATTCCTGCCTGTCGTTGGCGTACGATGCGGGGATGAAGCTGGTCGTACTCGCCATCCTGTTGATCAGCGTTGCGGCGTTCATTGGCTTGATGAGCGGGCTGTTGATCTCGGCTGCTGTTCAATCGGTTCTGCTCCGTCCGCGAACAGTATTTCTGGGCATCGTAGCAACAGGGGTGCCTTGGTACGCCCCCTCGGTAACCATCGGCCTACCCACCTTTGGCACGATTGCGGGCGTCGTCATCGGCTGGGTGCTGATCCTGCGAATGAACAGCCCCGCATACGAAGCGCATCATTGCCAATCGTGCGGCTACGACTTGAACAAGCTCACTTCCAATCAGTGCCCCGAGTGCGGTGCCATGATTCCAGATTGGCAAAAGCGTCGTCTGAACGACTCGGAACAAGACCATGCCTGAACGCGAGCCCCTCGTCATCATCCAGGAAGTAGGCCGGGCTTGAGCCCGGCGATCGATGTCAACACCTTCACCTCGCCGGGCTAAATCCCGGCCTACTCACTGGCGTAGAATTGAGGGCATGACACGTTTTGCGACAAACGTAGGATTTGCTCTCATTTTTATCGTGGCGGGAGCGATAGCAAGCAGTCTTTTCTGTTTGCTTATCTTTAAGCTGTTTGCCTTCGGCTATGACGTCATCAACATCCCTTTTTTAGATGGCCTCGACTACTCGCTTGTCGAGCAGCTTCAGTTCGGAACGTTTTTTGTGACTTGGACTGGCTTTACGCTGTTGCTCTTTTGGAAGAAATATAAACTCGACTACCGCTGGGACAGTGGAAAGTACCTGCGCTGCTTGCGCTGCGGCTACGATCTGCGCGGCAACCAAAGCAACAAGTGCCCGGAGTGTGGGTACAAAATGACTTCCATCCAGCAGGACGAACTGAGCACAAAAGATGCCTGAACGCGAGCCCCTTGTCATCTTTCAGCTCGTCGGGCTCGGCCTGATATGGTTGGCCCCGGGATGATCGATTGGCCGCGAAAAGTGCGCGACTTTCGTTGCATACGAACAAGTCTATGCTAAGATTCGTCGATATCTTCGCATAGAGTCCGCTCAGTGCCACGGAGCTTGTATTCATGCAACTCTCTGATTTTTCAAAACTTGCATCAAAAAATGCTGTTTCGTTGGGTAGTCAGGGCTATGCGTTTGTTCCCCCGGCTTTGCCGCCTGATTGGCAGCCCGGGCCGGAGATCCTGCTGCTGCTCTCGCAGGCGGATCAGGCTGTGGGCCGGCTTGCGGGGTCGGGTCAGACGATGGCCAACCCGCACCTGTTGATCCGTCCGTACGCCCGTCGCGAGGCGGTGCTGTCCAGCCGGATCGAGGGCACGCGGTCGGAGTATGAGGACGCGGTGCTGTTTGAAGTTGAGCCGAGCCAGACCAAAGCACCCGATGCCCATGAGGTTCAGAACTACATCGATGCGCTGGAGTACGGGTTATCGCGGGTCCATGATCTGCCCCTGAGTCGGCGATTGTTATGCGAGATGCATCAGCGCCTGCTGGCCAGTGGGCGGGGGCAGAACCGCAGCCCCGGCCAGTTCCGTCGCAACCAGGTCTGGATCGGTGCCGAGGGCATGGCGATCAATGCGGCGCGTTACGTCCCGCCGCCGGTGCCGCAGATGAATCGCTGTTTTGATCAACTCGAACACTACCTCAACGCTCCGCCTCGCCTGCCCATGCTGATCCGACTGGCGCTGGTGCATTATCAGATCGAAGCGATTCACCCCTTTGAGGACGGCAACGGACGAATCGGGCGTTTGCTGATCGTGCTGATGCTCTGCAAGGAAGGGGTCTTGCCGTTACCGCTGCTCTATCTCAGCGCCTACTTCGAACAAAATCGCCAGGCCTACTATGACCTGCTGCTGGCGGTGAGCACCCGCAACGCGTGGGATGAATGGGTGAGCTACTTTTTGACCGGCGTGATATCACAGGCAAACGACGGGATTCAACGCGCTTCCAAGCTTGCAACGCTGCGAGATCAATACCATGCCACGCTGCACGGCGTGCGGTCTTCCTCCCTGCTCTTACGGCTGGTAGACAAACTCTTTGAACAGCCCGCGACGACCGCGCCGATCGCAGCGGCCTTTCTGGGCGTGACGCATACCTCGGCCATGAAGTATCTGCGTGTCCTTGAAAACCATGGCATCGCGGTCGAAATCACCGGCAACCCGCGTGACAAAATGTTTGTCGCCAAGGACATTATCCGAACGACCAACGCCCCTCTCGAATCGCTTTAACCATACCCGACCTCGACCCGCTCGCCTACCTCCAACTCACCAGCATCTCTCTGACCTGGCTGCCGGCGGTGTCGTCTTGTTCTAGCGGGCGCTGGCCAGTACCAACCGATAGCGTGGGCTGCCGTTGCGGAGTTGTTCGAACGCGTCGTTGATTTGTGCCATCGGGTAGGTTTCGATCATGGGCCGGATTTGATGGCGGGCGCAGAACGCGAGCATGTCGGCCATGGTTGCCGGGCTGCCGGTCGGTGAGCCGGACAGGGACTTTCGTCCCATGATGAGCGGGAAGGCGTTGGATGTGCCGAACTGTCCCATGACCGCACCGACCGTGTGGAGCACGCCATCGGGTTTAAGCGCGTTGACATAAGCGTCCCAAGGCAGATCGGCGTTGGTGGTGTTCAGGATCAGGTCAAAACGTCCCGCCAACTTGTCCAGTGCCCCGGGCTCTCCGGTCGCGACGAAGTGGTGTGCCCCGAGCTCGCGAGCTTCCTGTTCTTTGTCTCGGCCGCGAGAGATGGCCGAGACTTCGCAGCCCCACTTATTGAGGAACATGAGTGCCATGTGTCCCAGCCCGCCGATGCCGATGACCCCAACCCGGGCCGTGCCGGGCAGTGCATGCTGGACGATCGGGCTGAAGACGGTGATACCGCCACAGAAAAGTGGCCCTGCGCTGGCGGGATCGACACCGTCGGGGATCTCGATCGCCCATGCCCAATGGCAGCGGACCTTATCCGCGAATGCGCCGTGACGAGCGACGATCGTGCCTTGTGCACTGGGGCAGAGCACCTGGTTGCCACGCATGCATTGATCGCAGTGCATGCAAGAAGCGCTGGTCCAACCTACACCGACAAGGCGACCGACCGCCACCTTATCTTTGGGCACATGCTCGCCCACCGCGACAACCTTGCCGACGGCCTCGTGGCCACCAACAAACGGAAACTGGGTCATCCCCCAGTCGTTGTCGAGCATGGACAGGTCGCTGTGGCAGATGCCGCAGAAGTCAACGGCGATCTCAACTTCATCCGGGCCCAGTTCGCCGGGGTCGTACGCGATGGCTTCAAAGGGCTTGCCCTTCTGTGGGGCGGCGTAGGCATTAATCATGACGAAATCCCTTCGATCGTATCTGCGTTATCAACTCAGTGAATGATAGGCGATGCGGGAGGCGATATGTGAACTTGCTGGCCACCAACTTCCCGGCCATCAACCGCGGCACGCTGAACAAGAAGGTCAAGGACTTGCATGTGACGGCGTAGAATGTGGGGCGATGAAAATAGTCCTGGGCATTCTTCTGACCGCCGTCGCCGGTTTCGTCGGTGTCGCAACAGGGGCGCTCGCTGCGTACATTCTTTCATTGATTTTATTCCTGCTCATCGGCGATCAGCCCGGTCAGATATGGGACATTATCTTTCAATTGTTGTTCGGGGTGCTGATGATCGGTGGCTGTGTCGGCGGTATCGCGATCGGTTGGTTCTCGCTGCTTCGCCGTCCCCGTGACATCGCGAATGCTTTTAATCCTAAACAATGCCTTGAATGCGGCTACGATCTCAGCGGCAACTTATCCGGCCGATGCCCCGAGTGCGGCAAAGGCATCGACCGCAACCAAGCTCGTCACCTCGCATTGAAGTAACAAATGCCCGACCTCGACACCCTCGCCTACGTCCAACTCACCGGCATCGGCCTCACCTGGCTGGCGGCGGTGCTCACCTGGTTCTGGCGGGCGCGGACCAGCACCGGCACCGACCGCGACATGCTCATCCTCCTCGCGCTCGTGGGCGGCTGTATTTTTCTGACGCTCATCCAGTTCATCGCCCTGATGGTTCGGCTGGGCTAAGCGGGTCCGATACCTTGCGTGATCCGGCTCATTATTCGAAGTTTTGGCCAAACTCCGACAAAAGAGGTGGAACTTATACAGCGGCTGTGCCTGACCGGCCGGACGTCCAGTCTGGTTATGGTGTAGGGGCAGAACCTTCTTTTCGTGTTGTGCCGGTTAATCGAGGCGTGCGGACAGCCGATGGTTGCTTTAGCCACACCTTGGGTCGTGTGGTCGAGAGAACCAGGAGAGAGGCACGCCTATGGCACGACAAAAAGACATCCTCACCACCGGCGAGGTCGCGAAGATCTGCAACGTCGCTCCGCGAACCGTCAGCAAGTGGTTTGATTCCGGACAGCTCAAGGGCTATCGCATCCCCGGCTCCAAAGACCGGCGGATCCCCATGGCCAACCTGATCCGCTTCATGAAGCAGCACAACATCCCGCTCGACGGGCTGCAGTCGGGCAAGACCCGTGTGCTCATCGTCGACAGCGCTTCGGAAGTGGTCGACGTCCTCAACAAGGTGCTCGCCGAGCAGGCCGGCTACGAGGTGCAGGTCGCTAACTCCGGCTTCGCCGCCGGCATCGAGTGCGAGAAGTTCCGCCCGCACGTCATGCTGCTGGATATGCACCTGGGCGATGTCAAGGGCGAAGACGTCCTCAAGCTCGTCCGCTCTAACGCCGACCTGCAACTGACCAAGGTCATCGCCATGTCCGGCAAACTTACCGACGGCCAGGCCCAGCACCTCCTGCACAACGGCTTTGATGGCTACCTCAAGAAGCCCTTCCACGTTCGACAGGTCGTCGAGACCGTCGAAGACGCGGTGGCGATTGTGTACTGATCTTAATCCACATGCAAAATAACAAAGCCCACGCATCACATGCGTGGGCTTTTTCCTGGGTCATGGTGTGGAGCTATCCTCAGTCGAGTTTCGACTCGCCGTACTGCACTCGGATCGAATCACCGTGATCGGTCTTGATCGTGATGACCATCGGTTTGTTGATGGCGGTCAGATCAAACTCAAGGGTCTCGGTGATGAGTGCTTCCGCGGCGTCGCCATTGGCGTTGTGCTTGAGATTGATGGTGGTTTTCCCGGGGTAGCTTTTGGCGACGATCTGGTTCCAGTAGAGGTTGAACTCGTGTTTCTTCACGCCCCCGCTGTAGCTGACCTTGATTTTCAGGACATCGCCTTCGATCGTAGCCTCGCTCATCTTGAACGTGTCGGACTTGATGTCGTCGATCTTTTTGTCCGGATCAACCGTGGTGATGCCCGGACGCTTGGGGGCTTCTTCGGGTTCTTTTTTGGGTGCCGGATCGTAAGCGATGGCGTGGTTGGTCAATACACCGCAGGCGGTGCCGAACGTCAAGAGAGGCAGGATCAGGAGGGTTGCGCGTTTCATTAGTATCTCCGGGGTTTCCCGATTAGACGTCTGGCCTCGGGCCTGGTTCCCGTGGTCCTCACAAAACATCAGTTGGTCTTGGTCCGGGATAGTACGTCGAGGGTTTCAACCCGGCCCAGATCGTAGCCCTTGTCCTCGGCGGCCTTGGTTTGCTCGGCTTGTCGTTTGCTGTCACCGGGGCGTGGGACGAACCACATGCCCAGGCCCGCGAGGAGCGTGGTGAGGATCGCCCCGCCGGGCACGGCCGCGAGCCCGGGCAGGGTGGTCTCCAGGCCCGTGTTGATGGCTGAGCCGATGAGCGACTCGATGAACGAGCCGTCGGCGATCTGTGCATCCAGCGCGTCGTTACTCGCCACATGATCAGCGACCTGCGACTCGATCCGCTGCTTGAATTGCCGGTCGCCCTCGCTCCGCAGGATGCGGGCATCACGCAGGGAAAGCTCGGCAGGCACCTGGATTTCAAGCGTTTGCTTGAGGTGCGTCCGCGTGCTGGCCGGGACATCGACGTGCACGATTTCATCGAGCGAGCATCCGCCCGCCAGGGACATGGCCACGAGTAGACAAGCGATCAAGAACCAAAGGGCGAGGGCTTTCATGGGGTGCTCCGGATGGGGGTTTAAGCGCGTGCGTGAGCAGACTTGAACGAATCATGCAACGGGAGGGCGAGGCTCCCGCCGAGCCGTAAGCGACAGACGACTCGCGGCTCGGCAG
>JBGSTE010000142.1:0-4416 GCA_041736655.1 Phycisphaeraceae bacterium
GCGTTTCATCGCGATGCCCAGTTGCAGGAGCAGCAGCTCGTTGTAGGCCAGGCGCCGTCGCGCGGCGCTGGCTTCGTCGGCGGACCTGGGCTGGTGGATCATGCGGAAGGCCTGGGCGAGCGCGGGCATGTTGTGCGACGCGGTGAGCGTGGCTGGCAGCGGGTCATCGAGGGTGGGCAGCACGCGGTCGAGTGCTTCAGCGATCAGGCCTTCGAGGACTTGCGAGCTGAGGCCTTCGGTCAGGGCATAGACCGGTCGGATTCGCGCGGCCCTCGCGGGCTTGGCCTGCAGGTCTTCTTCGGTCAGCAGCTCCCACTTGGGGTTGGCCATCTGCGGATAGTCCATGAAGGCCTTGCACTTGCCCTGCACGCGCATGGACTGGCCGACGTGGATGACACTGCGGAGGTAGCCGGCGTTGAACCAGACGAGGCTGAGGGTCGACGATTCGTCCTTGAGGGTGGCCATGAATCGGCCTTTTTTGCCGTAGCCGCCGGGCATCCAGCGGGTGGCCTCGATGACGCCGCGGGCCGAGCCGACGGTCTTGTTGTCGGTCTTCAGGTCGGCGATGCGTCCTTCCGCAGACTGGTCTTCGTATCGGATCGGCAGGTGCCGCAGGAGGTCGGCCAGGGTCCGCAGGTCCAGCCGGTGCAGCAGCTTGGCGCGGGCCGGCCCCACCCCGGCGAGGGTGTTGACCGGTAGGCCGGCTACGGAAGTCTGCGGGCTCGAAGCGGACATGGCATGATGGTAGCGTCAGCGGGCCGACGGACGTCCTTGTTGTCGGCCGCTATGCTCGCTTTGCAAAAGGTCCGGTTTTCACAAGGATCAAGGCCCAACCATGACGCTGGCCCAACGGATTGAACGCGACCTGACCCGCCTGCTGGCCCAGCGGCAGGCGCTGCCGTTCAAGCTGTCGCTGTCGGAGATTGCCAAGCACTTCAAGGTCAGCCCGATGCCAGTCCGCATGGCGGTGCAGTCGATGGTCGACGCGGGCATGTTGACCAAAGGTAAGGGCGGACGATTGAAGGTCATCGAGTCGAAACTGCCTGACCCGCAGGTACTCGCGGCCGAGAGCAGCGATGCGCAGGTTCAAAGCATCCACAACCAGCTCGTGGCCGAGATCGTCCGCCGGAGTCTGACGCGTGATGAGCACTACCTGCGTGAGTCGGCCACCGCGCAGCAGTACGGGGTCGGTCGCACAATCGTCCGCCGGGTGTTCAGCGAACTGGCCGGGCGCGGGCTCTTGATCCACGTGCCGCGCTGCGGTTGGCAGATCAGGCCCTACCGCGAGCAGGACACGATCGACTATCTCGTGGTCCGCGAGATGATGGAACGGCAGGCGCTGGCGCTGGCGTTCGACAAGCTAGACCTGAAGGTGCTTCGTTTGATGCGTGAGCACAACCACCCGGGCCAACCGAACAACCCCGCAGAACTGGACAACCGCATGCACGAATACTGGATCGATCTGTGCGGCAATCGCTACATCCAGGATTTCTTCAAGCGCGATGGCGACTACTACGCGATCATCTTTAATCAGGCGGGCCTGGAACCGCAGGCCATCGACCACATGATCCAGCAGCACCACGCGATCCTCGATGCCCTGCTGGACCGCGACCTGCCCCGGGCGCTGGCGGCGCTGTCCAGCCACATCCTCAGCCAGCGTGCAAACGTGGCGGGGCTGATCCGCCGGCTGAAGACTTAGAGCGCCTGACAAAAAGAGGACAGACATTCCTGTCTGTCATTCGGCTCAGCCGAATCCTCAGTCCCCTTGGCCAGCGGCCTATCGACAGGCAGGAATGCCTGTCCCCCTGAGGCTTTTCGGCGGTGATCAGCGTAGTCATGCTGATTCAAGAGCCTGTCCGTGGCGATGGGTTTTAACGCTACAATTTATTTGGAGGCATCAATTGACATTGCATCCAATATCAATAAAATGCCCTATCACCCTTGGAGCACCAACATGTCAGCAAGTCAATGGCGCGGCGTTTTCCCCGCCGCATGCACGCAGTTCAACCCGGACCAGTCCCTCAATCTCCCCGCGACGCTCGCGCACCTGGACGCGATGATCGATTCGGGTATCCATGGCCTGGTCATGCTCGGCACGGTCGGCGAGAACTGCTCGCTGCTCTATCAGGAAAAGCTCGAAGTCCTCAAGGCCACCGTCGCCCATGTCAAGGGCCGGGTCCCCGTGCTCACCGGCGTGGCTGAGTACACCACCGCGCTGGCGTGCAAGTTCGCCAAGGACGCGGAGCTGGCGGGCGTCAACGGCCTGATGGTGTTGCCGGCGATGGTCTACAAGTCCGACGTCCGCGAGACCGTCGCGCACTTTAAGACGATCGCGGCCGCCACCAAGCTGCCCATCATGATTTACAACAACCCCGTGTCCTACGGCGTTGACATCAAGCCGGAAACTTTCAAAGAGTTCGCCGACGTCAAGAACATCGTCGCGATCAAGGAGTCCAGCGAAGACCCGCGCCGCATCACGGACCTGCGCAACGAAGTGGGCGACCGCTTCACGCTTTTCTGCGGCGTCGACGACCTGTTCCTCGAGTCGTATGTGCTCGGTGCCGAGGGCTGGATCAGCGGGCTGGTCAATGCGTTCCCCGCAGAGAACGCGTTGATCTGGGACCTGTGCGAAGCAGGCAAGTGGGAAGAAGCCCGCGAGGTGTATCGCTGGTACACGCCGCTCCTGCACCTGGACACGATGCCTAAGCTTGTGCAGTACATCAAGCTCGCCTCGGCCGAGTGCGGGTTTGGTACTGAGCTGTGCCGGGCCCCGCGATTGAACATCGAAGGCAAAGAGCGCGAGTGGGCGCTCAAGATCATCCGCGACGCGATCAAGAACCGCCCGGAGATCCCGGCCAAGGCGTAAATCCTTTGTATTTCAAGGCGGGGGGACTTAAGTCCCCCCGCCCCGCCTTTTAAACATTTAGATCAGGAGTCCACCATGTCAACCCAACCCGTACTCATCAACGGCCAATGGCGCGCTTCCAACGCTTCGGGCACGTTCAAGGCGGTCAACCCGCGTACGAAGCAGCAGTTCGCGGAGGCCTACCCCGTGAGCACGTGGGCGGACCTTGACGCGATGCTCGACGCGGCGGTGGAGGCGTACCGCGTGATGCGCTCGTTACCCGCACAGACGCTCGCGTCGTTCCTCGATACGTATGCGAGCAAGATCGAGGCGAAGAAGCAGGAACTGGCCGAGGTCGCCGACAGCGAGACGGCGCTGGGCCTGACGCCGCGCTTTACCAATGGCGAGATCCCGCGGACGGTCAACCAGTTGCAGCAGGCCGCCAGCGCAGCGCGTGACGGCGGGTGGGCGATGCCGACGATCGAGACCGCCAGCGGGCTTCGCAGCATGTTCCGTCCGCTGGGCGTGGTGTGCGTGTTCGGGCCCAACAACTTCCCGTTCGCCTACAACGGCGTGTCGGGCGGCGACTTCGCCTCGGCGATCGCAACGGGCAACCCCGTCATCGCCAAGGGCCACCCTTCTCACCCCAAGACCTCGCAGATGCTCGCCGAGTTGGCGCTGCAAGCGATCCATGAAACCCAGGGCATGCCCAAGGCCGCGGTGCAGTTCTTTCAGCGATCCAGCCGGCAGGACGGCGAGAAGCTCATGGCCGACCACCGCAACGCCGCGCTGGGTTTCACCGGCTCGCGCGTTGCCGGCATGGCACTCAAGAAAGCCTGCGACGACAACGGAAAACTCGCCTACCTCGAGATGTCATCCATCAACCCCGTCGTGATGCTGCCCGGCGCGCTCCAGCAGCGGCTGGCGGAAGTCGTCGATCAGTTCGTCGGCTCGTGCCTCATGGGTTGCGGGCAGTTCTGCACGAACCCAGGCCTCGTGCTGGGCATCAAGGGCCAAGGCATCGAAGCGTTCATCACCGCCGTGGCCAAGGCTTTTAGCGAAAAGCCCGGCGGCACGCTGCTCAACGAGGCCGGCCTCAAGAGCCTCTCGCAAGGCATCGATACCATCAAGTCCGCCGGCGCTAAAGAAGTCTCCAACGGCAAGCCCGGCGCGGGCTACAGCATCCCCAACACGCTCTTGCGTATCGACGGGGCATCGTTCCTCAAGAACCCCCAAGCGCTGCAGACCGAGGCCTTCGGCAACAGCTCGCTCGTGGTCGTGGCCGACGATGTCGATCAACTGCTCGCGATCATCCGCACGCTCGAGGGCAACCTCACCGGCTGCGTCTACAGCGCGACCGATGGCAGCGACGATGCCGCGTACACAAAGATCGAGCCGGACCTGGCCGACCGCGTGGGGCGACTACTCAACGACAAGATGCCCACGGGCGTTGCGGTCGTTGCGTCGCAGAACCACGGCGGGCCATACCCCGCGACCGGGCACCCGGGCTTCACGGCCGTGGGCTTCCCCGCCGCGATGCGCCGCTTCGTGAAACTCACCAGCTACGACAA
>JBGSTE010000259.1:0-8293 GCA_041736655.1 Phycisphaeraceae bacterium
GGGCAGCTTGCGAGGCAGTCGGCGGCGGTCAGTGGGCTGGTGGATCGGTACGGGCCGATCATGGGGCAGCGGTGGCTGCGTTGTCGGCGGTGTCTGCAACTGCGTTACGGCCAGTCGCCGGGGGTTTTGAGAAATAAGCGGGCACGGCGTCAGCTGGCTTAAGAATTTCAGATTCTCCTACTCCCTACTTCCTACTTCCTACTTCCAAAAAAAGGACTGTCCGCTTGAAGAAGCGGACAGTCCTCGGTTGTTTTTGTTGTATGGCGATACGTTAGACGCGGACGGGCTCGAAGCCCTTGCGGTAGTCGCGTTTGACGATGGTCTTGGTGGCTTCGGCGTGGTTCGTGAAGGTCAGGGTCTTGGCGTCCCACTTGAGTTCCTTGCCGGGGAACTTGGTGGCTTTGACCGCCAGGAGCGCGCCTTCGGTGATCTTCAGGCCCACGCCAAAGGGCGACCAATGCAGGTCGGGGTTGTGCTCGCCAAGGGCGGTGTTGACCCATTCGTGCCAGTGGTTGAATTTCTGGAACTTGGGCATGCCCGGGAGGTCTTCCCACTTGACGCTCTGGCCGTCGCGGTAGATCTGCAGGCCCCCGCCGGCGGAGAGCATGAGCGTGCCGCCCTCGCAGACGAAGCAGGTCTGGTTGCTGTCGCCGATGGACTTGGCGCCTTCTGGCAGCTTCAGTTCAGCAGGCGTAGGGACCTGGCCCTCGTCGGCGTAGTGGAGCTTGACGGTCTTGCCGGCAAACGCGTCGGTCGAGGTGTTGTACGTCATCACGGCCTTGGACTTGTAGGCGTGGAACATGCCCTCCGGCGGGTCCGTGACCTCGGCGATGACCGAGATAGGGCTGGTCAGTTCGGGGTAGGCGTAGAAGACAACATCCAAAAGGTGGCAGCCCCAGTCGCCCAGGCCGCCGGTGCCGTAGTCCCAATACCCGCGCCAGACGACGGGGGCCAGGCCCGGGCGATAGTCGATGAGCGGCTGCACGCCGGACTGCCAGAGGTCCCAGTCGAGGTTGGCCGGTGCGGGCTCGGTGGGGTTGACCTTGCGGTCGTTGAAGTATCGCCCGCCGCCCTTGAGGCCCGAGCCGGTGGTGACGAAGATTTCCTGGCACTTGCCCAGCGTTCCGGACTTGAGGACGTGGACCGCGGCGCGTCGGCCGGCCGTCTCCATGCGCTGGTTACCCATCTGCGTGGACAGGCCCGGGTTGGCCTCGACCATGTTGAGGAGGAGCGCGACTTCTTCGAGCTGTTGGACCAGCGGCTTTTGGCCGTAGACGTGCTTGCCCTTGGAGAGCGCCAGCGTGTCGATGGCGCAGTGGGTGTGGTCGGGGGTGGAGACGATGACGGCATCGAACTTGTCGCCGTACTTATCGAAGGCTTCGCGGTAGTCTTTAACCTTGAAGGCGTCGATGTGTTCGTTGGTGGCGCGTTCGAGCTGGTTGGAGTCGACGTCGCACAGGCCGGCGATCTGGACGCGGGGGTGTCCAGCGACGGCCTTGCGGTCGGTTCCGCCGATGGTGCCGATGACACCGATGGACAGGACGTTGAGCTTCTCGTTGGGCCCGATGCGTCGGGGCTGGATGGGCGCGGCATAGCAGGCTGAGAACAGCGAGCCGGTGGAGATCGCCAAGCCGGAGGCGGCGGAAAGCTTGAGGAAGTCACGGCGTTTCATGGACATGTCAGGCTCCTGGGGTGTGCGGTCAGATTCGGGTTTGAAACAGCATGTTAATCCAAGACGCCGGATGCGGGGCGGTATTAAGGGCAAGTGCCAATCGAGCTCAAATGCCTCCTCGGCCCAGTTCACGCCCGGCTGCGAAGACCCGCCACGCCAAGGCCGATCACGACCAGCAGGCCCGTCGCCGGCTCGGGCACCAGCGACGCGGTGTAGGCCGCGAGGTTGGTCAGGTAGCCGGTGCGTTCGAGTTTGAAAGGCATGGGCTGGTTGCTGTAATAGACGTGGCCTGAGCCGTAGGGGTACGTGAAATCGGTGATGCGTGTGAGGTCGCCGGCCTGGCTGAGGATGGCCTGAGCGCTGGCGGGCAGCGAGGCCAGCGATGCGTAGCCGTGCGAGGATGAAGAGAGCGAGTCGAGTATGGTGTTGGTGACGATCCCGCCCGGGCCGTCGACCGCCGGGTGGCCGGGCAGGAGGACGGTGAGGTCCTGGCTAAAGGGGTCGAAGGTGAAGGTCGTGGCGTTCAGGCCCAGCCACGCGCGGTTCTCCTGTCCGCCGCTCCAGTCCGCGATCATCAAGACCCCGCCGCCGGCGACGAAGGCCTCGATATCCGCCGTAGCCGACACCACCGCCGGCACATGGTTGGTGTTGTTCATGTTGAAAATCCACAGCACCTCAACCGACGCGAGCGAGCCGGCGGACAGATTCGGCAGTTGCACGTGCGTCTGCCCGACGGTCGTGATCGCCGCATCGAGATCAACAAACGTCGGCGGGCCGTCGTCGTAATTCGCCTGGTTGGACCACGTGCCGATGGATAGCGCGCTGGCGTCCAAAGACAAGACGACAAGCACCGCAATGAGTAGCGGACACCACCGCAAGTGGCTGCGGTTTCGGGAGGGCAGTTCGATGGACATGGTTTGCCTTTCTCTGTTCCTTGAAGACTCCGCACGGTGCGGATGGATTGAATCGCGTACGAAATGAATTTCAGACTGGTAGTGTGGCCGATGACGATGCCCGACCGCTTGAACCGGCATTCTAATTGCCACGCAAGGCTTCACAACAAGCCGGTGTCAAATACCCGCAGAAATAACGCATTAGCGTGAGATGCGATACACCTTGTAGTGATGCGATCTGATGAATAAAGAAAGAGGCAAGAGATACATCGCGCGATGAATCGTGCATCGCCTCACGCTGCGCTTGCAGCCTGGACCCGGTCCAGTTCGATCACCCAGCCCGGCGTCTGGCGAAGGTAATCATCGAGCCAGCGCTTGCGGGAGAAGTAGTACCAGGCGGTCGCGCCCTGCACCGCCAGGCCGACGACGAGGATCACGGCGTAGGCACCGATCGTGACGGTCTTGATCAGATCCTGCATCGGCTCAAGCATCGCGGACAGCTCGGCAGACTGCTGGATGGCCGGGTCGTCGATGCCCGGGCCGGTGTAGGCGCGATACATCTGGTAGCCGCAATACAGCGTCAGCAGGACGCAGCAGACGATCTGGTTGTTGCCCAGCGTCCGCGGGCCCCGCCGGTCCAGTTGCATGAGCTGGCGTCGGCCGCGGAACTCGTTGTACGCCAGGCCCGCCAGCGCCGCACCGGCGATCAACGAGCCGGGGCTCAAGAGGCCAAACAGCAGCGAGAAGCCGGCGAACACCGAGAAAGACCACGCGTTGAAATTGGCGACCTTCTGTGCCCGGTTGATTTTTTTGCGCTGCTCCTGGGCCCGGGCGATCTGCCCGAACTGCTCGGCCGTGAGCGGGCTCGGCGCGGCCGGTGAAATCGGATCGCCCCGCTCGCCTGCGTGTTGCCGGTGCTGCCCGGCGTGCGTGGCGTGCGGTGCTTGCGTTGCGTGCGGGATGCGGAAGGGTTCGCCCACGCAAGGACTATCGGTCGTATCGCCGACCGGCTTGGACCCTTCCGCCGCCTGAGCACCGAGAAAGTCCAGATCATTGGCCAAAGATCATGCCCTCTTGATCATCGCCCCCATCCACGCTCGGGACTTGCTCGCCTTGCGATGCAGCGGCTTGCAGGCAGGAACAACCAACGATACCAGCAACGAAACGTAGAGGCTCGAACAAAATGATCAGGTGGGGCGGGCATCTTGCCCGCCATCGTGGCCCAGCCACGACAAGAATCGAATCAGGACTTTGCCTGTTGGCGGGCTGGAAGCCCGCCCCACCTTTTTGTTAGTCGCTCTTAATTGATCACCGGCGGCGAGTCGGTGCGGAAGGCTTCCCAAGCGACTTCCAGCAGGCGGTAGTTCGAGTTATAGTTGTCGCTAGGACCCGGGCCGGCCAGGTCGCGGATTTCGTAATTCGTATCAAGATAATAAGAGGTCGATCCATCGAGCCGTGCAAAGTTGTAACCGTCACGGTGATGGTAATCCACGCCACGCGACTTGGCGGAGAAACTGTCCGAATAGATCACTTCGTCGTTGCCGACTTTATCCAGGTTGAGTGTTCGGCCATCAACGTTGGCGGTTTCATTCTTCGACTTGTCGTAGTAGGACTCGCGGTAATGGTTGCCGTAGACCATGATGTCTGTGCCCGGTTGCAGCGAGCCGTCCGGATTGGGCTTCATGTATCCCGTGAATCGACCGTCCTTGCCGCCGGGCACAAGCCAAGGATGAATCTCTGCAAGCGACGGGCAATACAAAGCGCCCGCTTCACTGAGATATTCCTGATCGACCAGCGGCCCGACCCGACGCCATTTCCCCACATCTTTCACGTCAGGAAATGCATTCTGATAAATCGCATAGATGCCGCCGATCCCCTCGCCAAGGTCTTTCTTGGACGGCGGCGTCTGCCCATCACGATCGGTCGCGAACCCGGTGATCGCGATGACCGTCTGCCGGACATTCACCGCACACTGGCTCTTCTTCGCCGTCGCCCGCGCCTGCGCCAGCGCCGGCAACAAAATCGCAATCAACAGCGCGATGATCGAGATCACCACCAGCAGTTCGATCAGCGTGAAAGCGCGGTTGCGGGGCATGGCGGGTCTCTTGTGCGGGTTGTGACGATGCCGTGTCATGGGAACTGTCTCGCTATACAAATCGTCAGAGGATTCACCTGAAAACTAAGTTTTACTGGATCAATAGACCGCCGGCGGTGCGACCTTTTCATAATCGCCCAGGTCATCCTGGTACCAGTACGCGATGCGTGAGCCGCCGGTGCTCCAGGTGTGGTTGTAGGTCATTTCGAAGAAGTCGACCCAGCGGGCCGAGGCATCCGCGAAGGACTGGTTGCCGCCGACGGGCAGGTTGTTTTTGCTGTGCGAGGGCATGTCCTGAAAGGCGGTGTTGCGTCCGCTGCCCCAGACGCCATCGATCTTCATCACCGTGCAGGCCGAGAGCGCGTAGCCGGGCTTGGCCTGGTCCAGGTCGACGGGGCTGTTGGTCTCAAACTTGCCCTTGACGGTGTTCCATGACGTGATCCCGCCGAAGTACTGGTACGCCATGACCAGTTGATTAAAGCCCGTCTCGTACTCGGGGGTGTAGTCCCGCCCCGGGTCGCTCCAGTTTTCCTTGGGATAATCGTACTCTTCAAACCGCTCGATCTCCGGCGGGTTGATTGCGATCTGCACCGAGTTGCCTCGCGCGGGGATAAACCTGCTTTCGCTATCGTCCGTCGCGGCCGCCGACGAAGCGATCGCGATCTGGTGCTGGTTACTCAGGCACTGCGCGATGATCGCCGACTCACGCGCCCGAGCCAACGACGGCAGCAGGATCGCAATCAGCAGCGCAATGATCGAGATCACCACCAGCAGTTCGATCAGCGTGAAGGCGCGGTTGCGCGACAATGGCTAGCTCCTTCTAAATAGTCGGCCCGCACACATCAGCGAGCGACATGCCCTGTTCTTGTCGTCACTTACTTCTCATACCACTTGCGTTCCGTGCCGCTGCCGCCCATCAGCAGGTCCAGCGCTCGATCATAGTCGTTGTGGGCGCTTCGGTCATTGGTCCAATACTGGGCGTTCTTGTCTCGCAGATCCCGTACAACGGGGTCGCGGACAAACTGCACGCTGCCCTCAGCCCGCATGACGTTCCACGCATCGACGTGGGCCATCGTGCCCGGCGTCTGGATCTCGTTTTCGCTGATGAGGTCGACGCCGAGCATCACGTCCGCCGGCGTGGCGTCGTCGGTTTTCTGGAGGACGCGGTTGCGGTCGTTGAGCGACTTGGTCATGAGGTTATGGTTGTAGGACACGCGAACCGCATTGCCGCCGATGTGCACCGTGCTCGGAAAACTCGGCTCAGCATACGAAGACCACGCAAAGCTCGGAGCGGTCTGGCTGGGGCAATAGAGTTCTTCGCCGGTGCTGAAGTACCCGCCGAACCAGAGCAGGGCCGTGTTGTGCCGCGTGCGATCGATGACCGTGCCCTGACCGCCATAGATGAACAGGCGCGAGTTCCACACCGAGCCGAGGTTGTGGTTGCCCACCTTGGGGTCGGCGGGGTTGTCGCCCTTATTGACATTGAGCTTGGGGTAGTTCTGCTTGTGGTCGAGCGTGAAGTTCTCGGTGGCGATGCCCTGCTGACGGAGATTCGAAGCACACTGCGTGACCCTCGCCGACTCCCGCGCCTGCGCCAGCGCCGGCAGCAGGATCGCAATCAGCAGCGCAATGATCGAGATCACCACGAGCAGTTCGATGAGGGTAAAGGCTTTGTGGCGCTTCATGCTGGGCCTTGAGAAGTCGTAGTGCGTGAGGTGAATAGCCAGTTTAACAGAAAAATGGGCCGCTCCAAGCGAAATGTCACTGATTTCCCCTTTGGGACGAGGCTCGATGCGATAGAAATGAAGCGACACGGCGATGCCGCGTCGCTTCGTGGGGAAGTCCTTTTGCTTTGGCCCTCCATGCAATGCGTTAAAGACAACGCCAACATCTAACGCCAAAGATTTAACCCGTAGTCCTGATTGCGCGAAATGATTGCGCCCAGCAACCAAAACCCCTTGTCAACGCAACCGCGACTGATAGCATGTCGCCAGACCTGTCGGTCACTATGCTGGCTCTTTCTGATGCCGGCCGATGGTGAGTCGTGACGACTACGAACCCGTCTGTTGATCGCGTTGAGCACCGCCCAACCCTACCCATACTCCAAGGAGAGAACCCGATGAGTCGCTTGATCACCAAGGCTGTTGCTGTCTCGTGCCTGACTGTTGCGCTGGGCGCACCGATGTTGTTCACGACCTCTGCGAACGCGGACGTCCTCACCTTTCGGCAGGGCGTCAACGGATACACCGGCGCGACCGACCTGACGCTTTACAAAGAGTTGCCCGACAACAACTACGCGACCGGCAGCAACATACAAGTCGGCGACCTGGGTGCTTACAACGAAAAACACACGCTCCTTGGCTTTGACAACCTCTTTGGCAACGGCATCAACCAGATCCCGCTGGGCTCGACCATCAATAGCGCCACCATCTTCGTCTCCAATGTCGCTGTCACCGTGCCCGCCACCGGGACCGTGCACCGCATGAACGTTCCGTGGAGCGACCTGGTCTCGACCTGGAACAGTATGAATGGCGGCATCAACAACGCGCCCCTGGGCGAGTATGAATCCACGCCCTCTTACGCCGGCCCACTCAGTGGTTTCCTCTGGGATGTCGCGCCCATCATCCAGGACTGGTCCAACGGTGTGCCCAACTTCGGCATCGCTGTGCTGCCCACCGGCGGGCTGCTGGGCTTCCGCTCCAGCGACAACGGCTTTGTCCTGCAACGACCGCTGCTGACCATCGACTTCACTCCGGTGCCCGAGCCGACATCGCTGGCTATGCTGAGCGTGCTGGGCCTGACGGTCGTTCGCCGACGACGCTGACAAACAGCGTTGCGGCGATCGATCTCGCAGGGCAGTGATACGCGGCCGAGCCGCGTCGCTTCGTGAGAGGCGGCGTCGCTTGATTCGTTGCGATATTGGAGGACACGAGCGCAGCCGTTACGCCACCAGTCGGCGTTCGATCAGCAGGTCGACCGCGAGTCTGATCTGCTTGCGGATGGGCTTGCGCAGGGTCAGCGCGACGCTGTCCAGTTCGTCGTAGGTCAGCCAGAGCCGGTTACGGCTTTCGCGATCGCCTGCGGATCGGGCGTAGCGGGCCAGGAAGGTCTGGGTCGGGTAGACGCGGCGCTTGCGTTTGTGATGCAGGTATCGGCCGAGGGTATGCGGCGGGTCGGTGAGGACGCCGGCCTCTTCGACGGTTTCGCGGATGGCGGTTTTGATCGGCGACTCATCGGGGCCGACCTTGCCGCCGGGCAGCGTGAGCTTATCGGGGTTCCGCGTGCTGGAGACGAGCAGGAAGTGTGGCTGGCCGTGGATAATGCGGTAGACGACCAGGGCTGCGCGGGCTCTGCCCAGGCGGATGGGCCTGTCGTCACGATCGGCGTTGCGTTTACTGGTCTTGATCATCGCGCGGTTTGCAGGAAGAAAGCTTGACCTGTGGACATCGGCGCGATGGGGGGCTGGTCTTGAGGGTTGGGATGTGGGAAATCAGGAGGGAGAATGGAGAAGCGAGAATGCAGGCCAAAAGTTGGGGCTGGCGACTGCGTTTCACGGGCTTAATCAAAAGGAGAGATGAGTGTCGTTCAGCGTGTCGCGGCGGCTTGTTCGCGCAGTTGCCGGGCGGCGTTGGC
>JBGSTE010000273.1:0-2856 GCA_041736655.1 Phycisphaeraceae bacterium
GCGATCGCGATGCCGCCGACCCCGGCCCCTGAGCCAGAGACGCCCGCCCGGCTGCAATCGCCAACCACCCCGCACGCGGCACACGTCACGCCACGCAACACCCGATCATCGGGAACGCCAAGCCGGGAGTTGTTTGTCTACGGCTTCCCCGGCCTGTACGCCGGTGCCAACACCGAACTGCACCACCAGATCATCCTCTGGCGGAAGATGGGCCTGGGCGTGCACCTGATTCCCGTTGGCGAGGGTTATCGCAATCAAGCCCTGTACCCCGAGATATTGGACCTGGGCGTCGTGGTCCACGAGCCTAAGGCGTTTGAGGTGATCCCGCCCGGCGCTCCGGTCCTGAGCTTCTGCAACGTTGACTTTCTCAACCGTATCGACGAGGTCCTTCAATACTCGCACAACACTGTCTTCATCAACTGCATGTCCTGGCTCTTCGAGGCCGAGAAAGCCCGACATCGCCAGGGCAAGATCGGTGCCTTTCTTTACCAGAACGACGATGTTCGGCACGCCTGCGGCGCAGAACTGCGGGAGATCAATCCCGACCCCGACGTGAAGTATCTGGCCGTGCGGTCCTACATCGATGTTCGGTCGTTCCCGTTTATCGACGCCGAGGAACGCAATCGACAACGCCAGCACGGCACCTTCACGATCGGCCGAATCTCGCGCGATGCCGACGACAAGTACTCGGCCAACACGCTGTCGATCTGGGATCAGGTCCAGACGCCCGGCCCCAAGCGCGGCATCATGCTCGGCTTCGGTCAAGTGGCCCAGAAGAAGATCGGCACGCCCCCGGAATGGGTACAAACGTACATCAACCACAAACATCTCTCGCAACAAGAGTTTTACAGCCAGGTGGACGTGCTTGTACAGCCGATGGACACGACGGAGACCGGGCCGAGGGTCGGCCTGGAGGCGATGGCCAGCGGTACCGTGGTGATCGCGGATAACCGAGGCGGTTGGCGGAAGATGGTCGAGCACGGCGTGACAGGGTGGCTCTGCGACAGCCCGGAAGATTTCGTGCGCTACGCAACGCAGATGGCCCACGAACCCGAGCAGCGGGCCGCGATGGCCAAAGCGGCAAGGGCTCACTTGGATGAGGTTGCCGGGTTTGAGGTGTGTGCTGCGAGTTGGGGGGCCGCACTTAAGCAACTGGGCGTGGAGGTGCCTGAGCGACTGGAGAAGACAGGCACATCCGAGTTAATGACGGGGACTAAGCGATGAGTCCGACGCAATTACCGGGTGCTGCCGAGCGCCTGCGGCTGGTCGAGCAGTGCCGCGCGGTCTGCCTGGCCTGCTCCTCGGCGGTGTGTGTCGATGATGACGCGGTCCAGTGCGGGGCGAGTCAACACCGTGAGGACTACAAGCTTGGCAGGTGCAGGCTGCGGAAGTGGCCCGCTCGGCCAGCTCGTCCGGGGCTGCCGGGGGTCTGGGTGCTCTCGTCGCCACGCACGGGGAGCTATTACCTCAGTGCAATGCTGAACCGGCTCGGCTTTAACCCGCCACTCAAAGAATGGTGCCACCACGAGATCAAGCAGCGCATCGAAGATCCGCCCCGGAACAACAAGATTCACACTTTCCAGCTCGGGCATCGCGGCGTGACGATCCAAAGCGTATTAGAAAAATACCCCGACACCCGATTCATCGTCCTGAAGAGGATGGATCACATCGCCTGCGCGGTGTCCAACTACATCGGAACGCACACGCACATGCTGCTGGTCACCACCGAGCAGCAGGCGGAGGTGTACGCCGGGCTCAAGCCGATCCCGTTTGATGAGAACGCAATTCTCAAGTGCTATGCCCGCGTACAGGAAGAAGGACGATTCTGGAGTCGCCACATGGATGCGCTGGGCGTCGGCTATCACACGGTGTTTTATGAGGACCTGCAGTCTAATCCGGCGGGCGCGCTCCAAGGCATCTTCGACTATCTCGGCATCATCAATGACCCGGCGATCTGCCTGGAAGGAGTGCCCAACCGCAGACAGTCAACCTTGCGGCCCGAAACGAAGGTATTCACCGAGCGGTTGCGGGAGTTGGTGAATCGTGATGCTGCGGGAAGTGGTGCGTGAGCGAGACCCGACCGGACCAACTCGATCCGGGGCTGTCGTCCTGCCTGCCCGCCGATCAGCGTAGCGCGGTGGAGGCGCGGGCCAAAGCATGCTCGTCCTGTACCAGCTTCCGGGGCTTGGATCGGCTGGACACGCGGTGTGAAGCGGTGGGTGGCGAGCGAGTTTCCTTGACGCTTGGGAGATGCAAGCTCCGCAAGTGGCCGGCCTTTGTTCCGGCGGATGAGCTGGTTCTGCCGCAGCGCCAGAGCGATGGCGCTGGATTGATGGACCCGATCCGGCAGATGCTCTATAGCGGCCTTTGGCAGCGCGTTGAAGGACCGGATGAGCCTAACGGGCTTGTGCGACTATTAAGAAAAACCTATTCGCCCGGGATCACCCTGATCACCCCAACCGGAGACAGGCCCGAGGCCATCCGTCTCTGTGTGCGGTGGATGCAGCAGCAACGGATCGATGGCACTGTGGCGATTCAATGGATCGTGGTTGATGACGGCCATGTGCCGGTGGTTCGCGCGTGTTTTACAGGCGTGGCTGGCAAGGGGTGGTCGGTTGACATCCTTCGGCGAGAACCCCGTCACGACGACCCGCCACACACGCTGTGCTTAAATATGTGCGTCGCGCTACCGGAGATCAAACACGACAAGATACTGATCATCGAGGACGACGACTACTATTCGCCCGAGTATGTCGCGACCGTTACGGGTTGGTTAGATCGAGCAGACCTGGTGGGCGAGACCAGCGCCAACCTGTATTTTCTTCATTCTCGCAAATACCAGTGTTTCCAGAACCA
>JBGSTE010000280.1:0-9437 GCA_041736655.1 Phycisphaeraceae bacterium
GCCCAACTCGGCAATCAGCATGCGGACACGCGTACCCATGTCCGGGTCGACATGGTTGATGACGACGATCGCCGTGCGTGTCAGTCGGCCCGGCGCTGGCTCAACACGCAGCTGCACCTGCTTGTCGATCTCGCCGTCGGGCATGATGTAGACCAGCGACATCTGCGACTTCTCCAGCGCAGAGCCGACCATCTGCCGGGCAAGCGAGACCTCGGCATCGTTATAACCGCGCTGACGCAGCTGCTCAGTCAGCGGCGAAAGCAGTTTGTTCAGGTCCACTTCGCGGGGTTGACCGGCGGCGGCAGCGAGCAGTTGCGGCTCTTCGCCAGGCCACGGGCTCTGCAGGGACTGCGCCGACCAGCCCTGGTCCTGATGACGGATCAGCAGCAGCGTGATCGGCGGGGTCTGATCGGTCTTGGCTTGCTTGACGAGTTTGTAGGCCTGGTCCGCCTGTTCGAGCTTCATGGCCGGCACATAGGGCACGGCCACGTCGTAAAGGAGGAACTTCTCTTTGCGCTGCGGGTCACGCATCGTCAGCCACAGCCGATCATCCGCGGCACGCATCGCCGTGAGCCAGTGCTCGCCGTTGCCCAGGCGGTCGGCGCGCTGGTCGGGGCCGGCGGCCTGGACCGAGAGCCAGTGAACCTGCCGATTGCCGGTCAGCGCATCGGTTGGCCAGTGAGCGTGAACCATCGCGTTGTCGGCGGGCAGGTCCACGCGGACACGCATGGGTTGATCAATGATGCCTTGAAAGCTGATCAGTCCCAGCGGCATCGGGCTGTTGGTGTAGCCGCCGTTGTCGTCGATGAGCTTGGCCCGGCCGCGATGCAGGATCGGCTGGTCCAGCGTCGTACGCAGTTGGGCCGGGTCGTTGGCCAGTTGGCCGTATTGATCGGCCTGCAACACCAAGAGGTCCCGCACGATCAGGGTCGGCTGCGGCTCGGGCACCGGTTGGGCACCGGCCGACTCAACGGCGCTATCCGCTGCGGGCGTTGTGTTCGTCGGCGTATCGGGTGCCTGGGCCTGGCCTTGTGTTGTGAAGACCGGCAAGAGCGCGGCAAGCAGCAGCAGGGCGGAGGCGATGCGGCGCGTTGGGGTCATCGGTCGCGTCATCTTGCTACTTAGTCCTGGGCGTAGATGATCTGGGGGTTGCACCAGGCGGCGCGGTCGCCGACGTTCTGGCCGTCGCCAAAGTCTACTTCAAGGATCAGGCGTTTGACGTCCTTCAGATCAACATTGATGTTGACTGCCCCGCTCTGGGCGGTGATGTTCTTTTGTTCCCAGAGGATTTTGTCGTCGCCGATGACACGTGCGGTCACGTCGCCGAGTTTGCCTCCGGGGTCCATCAGGCCGAAGGTCGCGCGGAAGCTCTGGGCCGGCCGATCGAGCTTGTAGTGCAGCCGGCTCTTGCTGTGTACCGCGATGCCCTGTTCGTAGTTGTTCTGGTCGAACAGCCGGATCATGCCGTTGTCGAACGACCGGTTGAGCACGCTGGGCATGGCCAAGCCGAAGTAGGGGATGGCTTCCTCGGCGGTGGGTTTGATCCGCGTGAGGTCGATGCGTCGGCCGTTCTCGCTTCGCATGGAGATGAGTGCGGCCCGTGGCAGGTCCACGCGCCCGCCGCCGAGGAGGTCCATCTCCACGCGGTCGCCGATCGCGACAACTTTGCCCGCCAGGACTTGCCCGGTTCGCAGGCGCAGGGACTGATGAAAGCCCGCGTCGGCGGGCTTGGGGCGATCGCTGTTGGCAAAGACCATCCCGACCACGCGGTCGCGCGCAATCGTCCGCTCCTGGCCGCGGAAGACAAACGACATTGCTTCATCACTGAGCGAGGTGATGCGTCCGTTGACTGATCGCACCAGCGCCGGGTCGTCCTTGTCGCGGATGTAGGCGGTGTCCTGGTCGGCCGGCTCGTTGTCACGGTTGACCTGCGACAGGTCCTGCCGGGCGTCCCACAACTCCGCGACCTGCGGCAGGGACACGCTGACCTCGGCGGGCGTGGCGTCGCCCAGGGCGAGCTTCATCGTCAGGGTGTCGTCCTTGATGCCGACGATCTCGCCGATCACATCGTTTGCGGGCTTAAGCTCGGCCCGCCAGGGCTGCGGCCCTGCTTCGATACCGATGCCCTGAGCGTTGAAGCGATCGACCCGACCGAAGTAGAGCTGGCCCCCGTCGTCACAGGTCAGCGCGAAGGTGTACTCGCCGTCCTTGGGGGCTCGGAAGAAGGCCTCGAACACCAGCCCGATGTAGGTGTTGGGGTCCTGCACCAGCCCGGTGTCGATGGCGGTGGTCGTGCCCGATCGCTTGAGCGTCATGCGTTCGAGCACGCTCATGTTGCCGATCGCCATCGCCTTGTCGCCGACGTAAAACCGATAACGGGCGCGCGATAGGAACTGTCGGCGGTCTTCGCCAGCCTCCAGTGCCAACTCGGGCAGACGGAAGCCTTCGCCGTCGATCCCCGGCGAGTCGTCGTGCTTCGTATCCTCATCACGGAAACAGCGCATCAGGTCGCCGTTGAGTTCGGATTCGCCGCTGATGCCCGGCCCGGTGACGGTCAATCGCAGGCCGTACTCCCGATCACCCTGCCAGTAGGGCACGACAAAACGGTGCAGGCCCTGGCGCAGCTTGATCTTGCCGGTCTGACGCGTCATCGTCTGGTTGCGGTCGTTGTCGATCAGCTTCAGGTTGCCGCTGCGAACGACGACCAGGTCTTCGCCAAAGCGGACCTCGTCCAGGTCGGCGAGCTTGATCGACCGTGTCTTGCCCGCGCTATCGGTGAGCGTGGCTTCGCTGGCGTCGGCGGCGAGGGTCAGGCGTCCGTCGGCCGGCGCTTCATCCAGCGCATAAACGATGTCCGCCTGCGAGGCCTGGCTGGTACCCAGCGCCAGGCAGGCCAGGGCAAGGGATCGAATCAGCTGAGTTTTATTAAAGGCTTTGAGCATGGCATTCATCTAAAAAAAACCCCACAGCGACTAGGCCGTGGGGTCGTGTTGAATAAGTTGGTGTTTTACTCGTTGCCGGGGGCTTCTTCGGTCGTTGTTTCCAGTGCTTTTTCGGAGGCCAGGCGGGCGTAGTACTCAGCCAGCAGCGCGTCGTACTCGGCGGGGAAGCCCTGCGAGTCGGCTTGGGCGCGGAGGATGGCATCGCGAGCGGCCGGGTCGAGGTCGCCGAACTGGTTGTTGCCCGTGCCCTTGTCGTTCAGTTCGCCGCTGCCGCCGGGGCCCTGCGCGAGGGTCGAGTCCTGGGCCGGCTGGTTGCCGTTGGCCTGGTTGCCGGGCTTGCTGCCGCTGCCACCGGAACAGCTTGAGCATGCGCTGGCGGACTTTTCGAGCATGGCGATGAGCGTGTCCATCTTGCGGACGACGTCCTTGCCCTGGGCCTGCGTGTCGTCGCCGGTCTTACTCTGGTCGATGTCGCCGACCAGGTCCGCCATCTCGCCTTCGAGGTAGCCCAGCGGGTCGCCCTGCATCCAGGCCGTGTCTTCCTGTTTCTCCTGGTTGGCGAGCTGTTCTTTCTGCTTGTTGAGCACCTGGTCGGAGAGCTCGATGAGTTCCTGCACGCTGCGGGCGTCCTTGGACTCCATGATCCGGGCCTTGAGCTCCGGGTCCACCGGCACGCCGTCGATGATCTCGATGTCAGTCTCCGCTTCCTCACCGAGCACGGCGGCGGGCGCGGCAGCGACAGCCTCAGCCGGTGCAAGCTCAGGCTCAGCCATCACGGGGACGGCAGCAAAGAGGGCGGCGGCAAGGAGTGAGGCGATGGACTTGTTCATAGTGGTCTTTCCCGGTGGTTGATCGTGGTGGGTGGGCAGGCCTGACGTCAATCAGACGCATTGTAGGGCACTTAGGTTCCGATTCCTACCCTGCATCGGCAAATTAACACTCAAGCGGCAGACAAAGTGCCGGCAAAGGGGTCAGCCGCCCTGTTGCATGGCCTTTTCACGCAGCTTTTCCATGGCTTGTCGGACCCGCTCCTGCTGGTCGCGGACCATTTCCTCGCGGCGGCGAAGCTCGGCCTGGGCCTGGTCGCCGGTGGTCTTGGCCTGGTCCTGACGGGCCACGTTCTCGTTGGTCGCCACCTGCATGATCCGCAGCATTTTGAGTTCCGCAAGGATCTGGTTCATCTCCCGCTTTTCCTGCTCGCGTGGCTCCTGGGGCTTGCCGTCCTTGGGCGGCTGGTTCTGGTTGCTCTGCTCCATTGCCTCGATCAAGGCCTTGAGGTCCTCTTCGACACGCACGGTCGAGGCGACGACGTTCGGCCCGCCCAGGCCCGCGGTGTAGTCGTCCGCCAGGTAGACCATCCGCTCCCGCACCGCACCCAGGGCCGCAGGCATCGCCACGCTGAACTCGGTCATCTCGCACAGCTCGATGGTGTCCTGCGCCAGCGTGATGATCTCAAGCTGCGGCGCGGCGAACGAGCGGACCTGCACGATCGCCCGCGCGTCGCCTTGGTCGGCTCGCTCGGACACCAGCTCCAACTGCTCGCGGATCTGCGTCTCTTGCTTGAGCATCGCACGCAGGTTGTCCATCACCTGCTCGCGGATCTTCTTTTCAATCTCGTCCTGCAGCTTCTTCTTCGCATCTTCCAGCGCCTTCTTCGCCTCATCCAGTTTCTTTCGCGCATCGCTCTGGCTCTGCGAGGCGCCGCTGGGGCTCTGTGATTCGCTGAGGGACTTGCTCGCCTGGCCCATGCTCTTGCTGGCCTGGCCCAGGGATTCCTGGGCCTTCTTGAGGTCGCCGTCCTGCGGGTTGATGTCGCCGACCTTGTCGGTCAACTGGTCGGTCGCTTCCTGGTTGCGGTCTTCCGCCTCGCCCAGGCCTTTCATCGCCGCCTCGCTGGGCTTGCCGTCCTGCGCCAGCTTGTCGGATTGGCCTTGGTTCTCGGCCTCCTGCTTCTCGATCTTTTCGATCTCCTTGATCGCCGCGTTGATCTTGCGGAGTTGTTCAAGCTTGATCGCCACGTCCAGGTCCGCGGTCAACAGCAGCTTCTTGATCTCCTGCAGTTCGCTGATGACTTCATCGAGCTTGGTGCTGGCCTGGCTCAGTTCAAGGCCGGCGATCAGCTCGGACACGCTGGCCATCCGCTGGACCACCAGCTCCTCGCGCGAGCGATTGATGGCCATCTCCAGCCGCTGGGCATCCTCGGGCTGGGTCTCGCGGATCAGCTCGGCCAGGCGGAACATCCGGCTCTCCAGCTCGAGCATGTGGGCGCGGGCTCGCTCGTTCTGGAATTGGGCACCATCGGTCTCGGTCGCTTCCTCAGCCTGGATCGCCTGGGCCGAGGACGACACCGCCGGCCCCAGCAGCGAGGCCAGCAGCAGCAACAGGGCGATGGATCGTGTCAATGCGTGATAAAAACCGGCTCGCGTCATGGCAACCCCTTGTAAAGGGCGGTGTAAGGGACTTCCCAATCTTACGGTGTTAGTTGTCGAAAAGATCGTCGATCTGCTCGTTAATCAGTTCGTCGACCTTTTTCTTGATCTGCTGCTGCTGGTCGATCACCTCGGTGAGCTGGTTGATCGCGTCCAGGAGTTCGTCCCAACGGTCCATCTTATTGAGCTGGTCGATCATCTCGTTGATCAGGTTCTGCTGGCCCTGGGCGATCTCGGCGAGCTTCGCGGGCTCGGCGTTTCCGGCCGCAAGGATTGCCTGCAACTGGAGCTCCATCGACTGGCTGTGCAGCTTCTCCAGCGGGTCCAGGATCAAGGACTTCATCGACTCGTAGGCCTGGTTGCCGTCTTCCTTGGTCCCGCCCAGGCGGTTGAGGCGCATTTCCTCGGCGGACTTGCCCAGCTCATTGCCGACCTTCCAGACCTCCCGGCGGATGGCGCGGAAGCGGCGGTCCTGAGCAAGCACCTCAATGCCGGTCTTGGCCTGCGCCAGGGCGGTGTAGAGGTCCTTGCTGTCTTCGATCGACTGTCGGAATGCAGCGCGGGCCTGCTGTTGACGGGCGATGATCTCGCGGAAGAGTTCCTTGTCGGTCACGATGCGGAAGGTCAGGGTTGTTGATTCGCCGGTCTGCCTGCCGACGTAGCGGTCATCGGTCGCGATGCCGGTGATCCGGAGCACGTCCGTGGGCAGCACGCCGAACTGATCGACTTCGATTTCTCGCTTGTCGCGGATCTCTTGTTCGAGTGCTTTGTCGTCCTGATAAAGAACCAGCGGGTCAAAATCTTTGCGTCCGCTTTCTTCGCCGCCGACGCGCTCGCGGACAAACTGCAGCGACAGCTCGCGGAGGCCCAGGTCATCGCGTGCTTCGATTTCCGAGAGCGGGATGAGCGCGTTGGGCGTGATCCGCGGGCCGACACCGGTGGATCGCACGCGGACGGTGGGCTTGCGGTCCTGCTTGAGGCCGATGCTGATGGGGATCGGCTGGCTGACCAGGCTCGCTTCCTGCCCGATGAGTTCGATGCGGAAGCGTTGGCGCTCCTTGTGCGTCCACTTGATCGAGAAGGTGTTGGCGTTGACACGCGCGATCGGCGGCATCGGCTGTGCATCGGCCGGTCGATTCTCGTCGAGCACGTAACGCAGTTCCGCGACCGGTACATTCGCGGTCAGCAAAAGCTCGATGTCGTTGAGCTCCAGGAGCGATACCTCACCCTCAGCGCCGTTGAAGTCGATCGTCTGGGTTTCGCCGGGCTTGGAGGGGTGGCTGTAGTTGATCTTTAGGCCCGTGAGGCGTGGCCGAGCGGCGGGCACGATCTCAAAGGTCCGCGTCTGATCGCCGGCCCGCACCGTCGCGCTGGCGTTTTCCGTCAGCGGGGCCATGTCCAGCCTAAAGTCGCTGGCGTCGAACTTGGCGAGGGGCTCGGTGCGCTTCTTGCCTTGGTCGGGCGTGAGGACCAGGCGGGCTTCTTCGATGTCGGACTGGTCCTTGTTGGTGATCTTCGCACGGAAGGTGAAGTTCTCGCCGGCGGGGACAACGAGCCTGCCCTGATCGTCCAGGCCAAACACTTCGATCGCGGTATTGCGCGGGTAGGGGGTGTCGGCCAGCATGAGCCAGCGCGAGGCCCAGGTGCCGATGACGTTCTCGCCCACGCGGTCCATGATCCCGCCGACGAGCGTGGGCAGGATCAGCGACGCCAGCAGCACGCCGGCACACTGCATCATGTGCCTGCCGCTGAGCGAGGCGGTGAAGTCGGTATCTTCGAGCGAGTGGAAGCTGCGGTTGACGGCATCGCGGATCATCGTGCCCGAGAGCACCTCGTCGTTGCCGAACATGGCCGGCAGTTGCAGAACAGTTGCGACGCGCGGCGCCAGTTGCTCGCCTGCGGTGTAGCCCTGTGCGACGTCGACCGCCTGCGCCAGTTCGATGGGCCCAAGCCGATGCCGCAGGGGCTTGAGGCCGTAGTGGTAGATCAGGTACGCCCCGGCCGCGAGCGTGACGAGCCAGTAAATGACGCGCACGGGTACGCTCAATTCAAGCCAGAAGTCAACGATGAGCGAGAGCGTCAACAAGCCAAGCACCACCGCGAGACAGCGGACAAAAGCATCCAAGGCGATCTGAGTGCGGATGCGTGAACCCAGCCGCGCCAGCCGCGCGGTCAGTTTCTGCTGCATCGCGGGCAGGTCCGAGTTCGGCGGCGGGGCGTTGAAGGTGGTCATGGCGTGTTGGGGTTTGGGGATGAGGCTTAGGGTTTGGAGTAAGTCGTTGTTGGTTATTTATTGTTTGTCCGATTTAGTTCGACGGTTGATCTTCATGCTGGGTTTCTCAACCCCAAATCCGAACCCCCAAATCCTAAATCCAACTTAAACAAGCCTGCACCGCTTACGGATGATCCACTCGGCGATAATGGCGCCGAGGAACAACAGGATCAGGAGCGGCGCGTTCCACACCTCGTCGGAGTGGATCAGTTCGTTGTCGACCAGGCCTACCGTCAGCGCGTCGGGTAGTTCATCGGCGGTGGCGAGGGTGAAGTACTTGCCGCCGCTGGCGGTCGACATCGCCTGCAGTTCGTTGCCCGCGAGGGTGGGGTTACGGGTTTCAAAGTCGGGCACGACGACGGTGAACGCGTGGGTGTTGGGCTTGGCGGCGCGTTGGGCACTGGACTCACCGGGCCAGACACGCACGAGATAATCGCCCGCGCGGTCTGCGATGAAGGTCGCGTCGAAGGTCACGCCGTCTTCATTTCGCCCGAGCGTCAGCTCGATCACTTCGTCCTGGCCGGTCTGCACCTGAGCGAAGAGCGAGAGCATGGCTGCATCGACCTGGCTTTCGTCGATGAACTTGGCGGTGAGGGTCACTTCTTCGCCCGGCTCATAGGTCTGCTTGTCGGTGCTGACGCGGTAGGGGTGCTGGCCGCCGAGCTGTTTCATGAAGCCGGCCCGGTCCACGACGCGGGCCCAGAAGCCATCGAACACCTGCTCGCCGGCAAAGCGCCAGCGGTAGGTCGAGTCAAAGCCGATCCACAGCACCCGGCCGGGCCCGACGAGCTGCGTAGCCATGAGCACTTCCTGCTCCTGCCGGCCGCCGACGTCGACGGTCATGCCCGGGTGGGCGTGGCGGGCGAGCACGGTCGCGCCGGGCTTCTCGCGCGAGACGGGCATGTGCCACATCATGCCAGGCAACTGGTCGAGCAGCTTCTTATTCTTCACCGGGTCGCGCGTGAAGGTGAATACCGGGTCGCGCAGGCCCGAGTCGGTGATCTTCAGCCTCCAAGGCCGAAGGCGTGACAACTCCATCTGCGTCGCGGTGCGAAACAGGCCCGGGTCGCGCACGACCGGCAGGAGGTCCATGTAGCCGACGTTCGGGTCGCCCTTGCGATCGAACATCTCCTTGGTGTAGCGTTCGCCGGCGATGTAGACCAGCCCGCCGCCGCGCTCGGCGACAAACTGCGTGAGCAGCTCGCTGAAACCCGCGGGCCACTTCTGTGGCGTCGGGTCGTAGAGCACCACGCAGTCGTAGCCGGGGTACACCTGCCCGTTCTTGGTTCCGCCCGCCAGTTCGGTGATGTCGTTGGGCAGTCGGCGGATTGGATCGTTGCCCGGGTGGCGGAAGTTGCCGTCGGCCGTCTGCAGCCAGGTCGACACCTCGACCGTTGTGTCACGGATCAGGGCGTTGCGGATGAACTGCACCTCGGGGAAGGTGTAGCCAGCGATGAAGAGCACACGCGTCTTGTCGTAGATGACGTTGACCTGCTTGATCGCGGCGTTGTCGTCGGGGTCGATCTCGCCCTCGACTTCTTCCAGCCGGGCGCGGTAGATGATCGTCGCCTTCTCGCTGGGCAGGAGGTCAAAGGTGAATCGCTGTGGCGTCGCGTCCGCGCCCAGTTCGATGTTCTTGCTGTCGACCTGCTGCCAGTCTTCGTCGCTGGGGTTGTCGATGCCCGGCGTCAGGCGCTCGAGCACGAGTGTCGCGGGCTCGGTCTCCAGGCCCCGCGCGGTGACGACGGCGGTGAGCTTGGCCGCGTCGTTGACGAACCACACATCGTTGCCTTC
>JBGSTE010000283.1:0-6223 GCA_041736655.1 Phycisphaeraceae bacterium
GTTCCCCCGCCCCAACTTCAGTTGTCCCACCTGATCCGGTGGCGTGCTTGACGACGATCGGCTCGAAGTCGCTTTCCTTGGGCACACGCCAGGGCTCTGAGCCGTTGGCGATGTAGCCGTCGGTCAGGAGCAGCACCGGGATCATGCGGGTCAGCGCGATCCGGCCGGCTTCGATGGCGGCGTTAAAGCAATCGGCTGGCGACTTGGGCGCGAGGACCACGGTCGGACAGTCGCCGTTGCGGCCGAGCATGGCCTGCCAGAGGTCCGACTGCTCGGTTTTTGTTGGTAAACCCGTCGAAGGCCCACCGCGCTGGACATCGATGATGACGACGGGCAGTTCGGTCATGACGGCCAGGCCGATGGCTTCGCCCTTGAGCGCCAGGCCCGGGCCGGAGGTGCCGGTGACGCCGAGCTGGCCGGCGAAGCCGACGCCGATGGCGGCGCACATGGCGGCGATTTCATCTTCCGCCTGGAAGGTCTTGACGCCGAAGTTCTTTGCCGGCGCGAGGTAGTGCAGGATGTCAGAGGCGGGCGTGATCGGGTAGGTGCAGTAGTGCAGAGATTTGTTGGCGAGCTTGGCGGCGGTGATCAGGCCCATCGCCAGCGCCTCGTTGCCGGTGACCTTGCGGTACTTGCCCGGCGGAATCGGCGCACGTGCGACGCGGTAGCGGACGAGGAACATCTCCGCAGTTTCGCCAAAGAAATAGCCGGCCTTGAGCGCGGCGATGTTGGCGTTAGCAACCTCGGGCAGCTTCTTTTTTACAGTGAAGGTTTCGGTGAGGTGCCGGATGGTCGTCTCCAGCGGGCGGTCGTAGAGCCAATAGACCAGGCCCAACGCATACATGTTCTTGCAGCGGTTGGTGTCCTTGGGCGACAGGCCGCTGTCCTTGAGCGCCTCGGCGTTGAGGCGCGTCATCGGGACCTTGTAGAGCTTGTACTTCTGCTCGATGGCGGGGTCTTCGATCGGGTTATAGCCCACCGGGTAGCCGGCCTTCTTGAGGTTGGTCTTGCTGAACTCGGTCTCGTCGACGATGACGATGCCGCCGGACTCGACGTCGGCGATGTGGGCCTTGAACGCGGCGGGGTTCATGGCGATCAGGGCGTTGACCTGGTCGCCGGGCGTGAAGATCTGCTCGGCGGCGAAGTTGATCTGAAAGCCCGACACGCCGGCGACGGTGCCTGCGGGTGCGCGGATCTCGGCAGGGTAGTCCGGCAGGGTCGCTACGTCATTGCCGAGGATGGCGGAGGTATCGGTGAGCTGCGTGCCGGCGAGCTGCATGCCGTCGCCAGAGTCACCTGCAAAGCGAACGACAGCGGAGGTGCGAGCGTCGGCGGGGATGACGCCGTGGGTCGTGGTCTGGATAGCCATGATGGCGGGTTCCGTAAGCAGGCCGGGATCAACTGGGTAAACGGGCTATTGTAACGCAGTCGAGCGGGGATTCCAATGGGTGGTTTGTTCGCGCAAGCCCACGCCGTGACGGCGTGGGCTTCGATCGCAGATCTAGCTCAGCTGGCGACCCTGCTGCCGATCGCCGCGCCAACGATAAAGAGCGCGATGCCGACGACGTTGTGGGCCAGGATGTTGACACCTGCCCATAGCCACTGGTCCTTCTGCATGAGGTCGGCGCTGAGATAAGCAAAGGTTGAGAAGGTCGTAAACGCCCCCATGAAGCCGGTGAGGATCATCAGTCGCCCGGCGTGGTCGGCGTGAAGGACACGCGCATCAAACCACGCCAGCGCCAGGCCGAAGAGTAAGCACCCGATCGCGTTGACTGCAAACGTGCCCAGAAGTTTGTTGCTGTGCTGGGCAAACCACGCGTCGACGGTGAGAGTCAGCCCATAGCGGGCCAGCGTGCCCGCGGCACCGGCGGCGGCAAGGCCGATGAGTTTGTAGAGCATGGTCGAGCCTTCGTTGACACCACTATAGCGGTTGTCAAAGTGTCAACAGCCGCGGTCCGTTAGCCGACGGGTCTTGCAACTATACTGTTGAACTTGCCCAGCGCACACTACCAACGCGTACTCGAACAGGACCAGCAACTGCCCGCGCCACTGCGCTGGCTGATCCGCGCGATGAGCGCGTGGTGGACGATCGTGCCGCTGGCGGTCTTCATCGTCGGCTATGTCGTGTTCGCGCTCGTGCCCATCGGCGGGCGATACCTCTGGCAATCACGTCTGATCGACGCGACCCAGCAGCAGGTACTCACGTGGTGGCCGCTGACGACGCTGGCCTGGCTGCTGGCGGCGGTGATCGTGTGTGCGGCGCTTCGCCGGCTGCCGTGGCGGTGGGACAGCCTCGGCCGATTGGTCTGCGTGCTTGGCCTGGCGACGATCCTCGTGACCCAGTCGTGGGCATTTCGCAGCCAGAGCACCGGCGTCGTAGCGGTGCCGATTGCAGCGATTGACGCCAACAACAAGATCGACCCGCTGTCGCTGACCTACACCACGCGCTACGGCGACACAACGCGGCGGGAACTGATCGTCATGGCTGGTGGAACCGCGCCGGTCGCCGTGCCGCTGACAGGTCTACCGCGATGGAACGACACCGCAGACGATGCGATGCCGACGCTCCGGCTGCACGAAGACCCGAACCTGTCGGCACTGCTCGGGTTTAGCGTGAAGATCGTGCCGATCGCTTACATTGCCGACGGTGTAATCGTCGATCACGCCGACGGCTCGCAGACCGTCACGCCGACACCGCCCGCAGACCGCAACACGACCACCCTGCCCTACCCGGACAAGGCGCTCTTGGCACTGCGCCTAAGCGTTGAGGACAAGGACGGCAAGCAATCTGAAACAACGCTCTGGCTGCCATTCGAACCCGAGGGCACCGACTCGATCGTGCCCCAGCGGTTTTATCAGGTCGAGGGATTGGGAACGGTCGGCCTGGCGTTTCGGCCGGTGAGCCGGAAGCTGCCGTTTGCGCTGGCGGGCGAAGCCGATATGGGCAAAGGTATCATCGGCAAACTTTATGCAGCTGATACAGATACGGGCGGTAGGCTTTTGCAGCCTTCTGTTTTTCAGTACTCACTCACTTCAACAAACACACATACGTTTCGTGCGATTGATTTGCAAGGAAATACTGAGACTTATGAATTGCACTGGATGGACCTCTACAGCCATGTTGAATCACATGCACTGATCAAACTTACAACCCAACCGACAAAACTTTTTATCACTGCCGGGCTGATTACTTTTCTGCTTGGTGTTGCAATTGAATATTTGATTGGCATGTTCAGTTCAGGGTCCAAGCGCAACCCGAGATCAGCTCCAGCACAAAGCGCAAAAACGTAACACCATGACAGGGGGACAGGCATTCCTGCCTGTCGATCGGCGAAGCCGAATGGTTCTTAGCGTTCAGGCCGTTGGCCTGTTGACAGGCAGGAATGCCTGTCCCCCTTGTGTCAGGAGTTCAAAGCAGTATGCTCCTGCCTGACCCGCCCAGTACGCCGCTGCCGCGACTGCCGCGACGCTTCTGCCAGCGTGACACCGTCACCGTCGCCCGCGCCCTGCTGGGTCAACTACTGGTCCGACAACTGCCCGACGGCACGCGCCTTGCCGGCCTGATCGTCGAGACCGAGGCCTACCTCGGCCCGCACGACCGCGCTGCCCATACCTACAACTACCACCGCAGCCCGCGCAACGAATCGATGTGGCAGCAGGCGGCGACCTGCTACGTCTACTTCACCTACGGCATGCACCACTGCATGAACGTCGTCACCGGCGACGAACACACCCCGCAGGCGGTACTCATCCGCGCCCTGCAGCCGGTCGCCGGCCAGGAGGCGATGCGCCTAACCCGACAGACAAGCCGACAACGATCCGCAAATCGCTCCACCCCGCTGCCCGACACCGCCCTGTGCTCGGGCCCGGCCAGGCTCTGCCAGGCGTTCTCAATCGACCGCACGCTCGACGGAATCGACCTGACCACCAGCAAAACGCTCTGGCTGGAGCAAGCAAGAGCCCGGACGCTGCCGAGTAAGGCCATCTCCATCGGCCCGCGGGTGGGTATTTCCAGCAGCGGCCCGTGGGCTCAAAAGCCGCTGCGATTTGCCGTCCGAGCCAGCCCCTACGTCAGCCGGGCGAGCGGATTTACAAGTCCTTGACAAATGCGCCTAGCATGGCGCGGGCAAGCCGAGTAAAGTAACGCTTCGCGCGCAACCCAACCCCCTTAGGCCCGTGCAACGCCCGGACCCCCCGTGATGAACCCGACTGAACACGACAAACTGTCCGCCAACCCCCACCTGCCGCTGGCTGACCCCGCCGCCGAGCCTGCACCCACCGACGCCGACATCGACGCCGAGGTCCAGGCTGCGCTGGGCAACCAGAGCATCGAACAGCTCATGGAGGCCGACGAAAAGGCCGAGGCCGCTTCAGCGGCCAGCGGGCATCCTGACGCTGCGGAAGAAGAGGCCCCGGTCCATCATGAGATCCGGCGAGGACGCATCAGCGCCATCCGTGGCGAGGATGTCTTCGTCGACGTCACCGGCGACGTGGGCAAGCTCCAGGGCGTCGTCCCGCTCCAGCAGTTCGAGCGCCAGCCACGCATCGGCTCGATCATGGACTTCGTCGTCGATCACATCGACGAGACCCAGGGCCTGATGTTCCTCTCCCGCGAAGGCGCGATCTCTCGCACCACCTGGGACAATTTGCACAAGGGCGTCATCGTTGAAGCCCGCGTCACCGGCTCAAACAAGGGCGGGCTCGAACTCGAACTCGTCGGCCGAATCCGCGCCTTCATGCCTGCCAGCCAGGTCGACCTGCACCACATCGAAGACTTCGAGCCCTTCGTCGGCACCAAGATCGAAGCCACCGTCACCGAAGTAGACCGCAAGCACAAGAAGGTCATGCTCAGCCGGCGGGCCTACCTCGAACACACCCGCAAGAGCGCCAAGGACAAGCTGATGCAGACCCTCGAGGTCGGCCAGGTCCTCGAAGGCAAAATCTCCAACGTCGTCGACTTCGGCGCGTTCATCGACATCGGCGGGGTCGACGGCCTCTGCCACGTCTCGGACCTGAGCTATCAGCACGTCGCCAAGCCCGCCGACGTTGTCAAGCAAGGCGACGTCGTGCAGGTCAAGGTCCTCAAGATCGACAAGGAAAAAGGCCGAATCGCGCTGGGCATGAAGCAGGTCGCGCCCGACCCGTGGGAAACCGCCACCACGGGCCTGAGCGCCGGCAGCGAAGTCACCGGCGTCGTCATCCGCACCGCCAGCTTCGGCGCCTTTGTCAGCGTCGGCGAGGGCATCGAGGGCCTGCTGCCGATCTCCGAAATCTCATGGAAACGCATCAACCGCTGCGAAGACGCCATCAGCGTCGGCCAGGCGCTGCGCCTGAAAGTGCTGACCTTCGAGCCCAAGAAAAAGAAGATGTCGCTGAGCCTCAAGCAGGTCGCCGGCGATCCGTGGTCAGACGCGGTCGCCAAGTTCGCCGTCGACTCCTGGACCACCGGCAAGGTCGTGAGCATCCAGGAGTTCGGCGCGTTCGTGGAACTTGAAGAAGGCGTCGAAGGCCTGGCCCACATCTCCGAACTGGGCGAGGGCCGCGTCAACCTCGTGACCGATGTCGTCAACGTCGGCGACACCAAGAACTTCCGCATCAAGGCCATCGATACCGACAAACGCAAGATCAGCCTGTCGCTCCGCAAAGAGTCCGGCCCCAAGGGCGGACAGGGTGGCGACCGCGGCGGCGACCGTGGCGGACGCGGCGGCAAGGAAGAGGTCATCCTCTTCAAGACCAGCGCCAAGAAACAGCCCAAGGACAAACTCAAGGGCGGCATGGACCTCCGCGGCATCGGCCTGGGCGGGTTGAAGCTCGATGATTTGAAGTAGGACAGGCATTCCTGCCTGTCGCTTGTTCAAGCCTTTGATCGTTCTCGTTCTGGTCATTCGTAATCGTAATCGAGTTCGATCCGATTACGATCCACGATGACGAGAACGAGAACGATTGTTTTATGCAGGACCACGCCACAGAACGCGCATGCGACCTCGCCATCATCGGTGCCGGTGCCGCGGGCCTGATGGCTGCGATCTTCGCCGGCCGCAGCGCCCCGCCGGGCACATCGATCCTCCTGCTGGACGGCGCTAAAAAAGTCGGTGCCAAGATCCTCATCGCCGGCGGCGGGCGATGCAACGTCACGCACGATGTCGTCACCTCGGCCGACTACTTCGGCAGCGAGTCGACCAACACAATCAACAAGGTGCTCAAGTCGTTTTCCGTTGAAGAA
>JBGSTE010000335.1:0-4327 GCA_041736655.1 Phycisphaeraceae bacterium
GCTCAATGTATAGATCGATCAGTTCCTTAAGGGACAAAGTCCTGGGCTGACCCCGCACCAGCGCAATATTGATCATCGAGAAAGTCGACTGCAAAGGCGTCAACTGATACAACTGGTTCTCGATTACCTCCGGGTCCGCACCACGCTTAAGCTCAATGACCAACCGCATCCCCCCGCGGTTACTCGACTCATCGACCACCGAAGCGATCTCCGTCAGCTTCTCGCTCTTACGCTGGGCCTTGATCTTCTCGATCACCGAGTCGTTCTTACTCACCTGGTAAGGCAGCTCCTTGACCACCAGGAGGTCCCGCCCGCCACGCGTCTCGTGCTCGATCTTCGCCCGCAGCGTCACCCGCCCCCGGCCCGTCGCGTACGCCTGCACGATCCCCGCCCGGCCGCAAATAATCCCGCCCGTCGGAAAGTCAGGCCCCGGCACGATCTCCATGAGTTCGCGCAACTCAATCGCCGGGTTATCGATCGACGCCGCGATCGCATCGCAGATCTCCCCCAAATGGTGCGGCGCCATCGACGACGCCATCCCCACCGCGATCCCCGTGCTCCCGTTCACCAACAGGTTCGGCAGCTTCCCCGGCAGATACCGCGGCTCGTCACACGTCTCGTCAAAATTCGCCTGCCACTCTACCGTGTCAAGCTTCAGGTCCTCCAGCAGCTCCGTCGCATGCCGGTGTAGCCGCGCCTCGGTGTAACGCATCGCCGCCGGCGGGTCCGGGTCGATACTCCCGAAGTTCCCCTGCTTGTCGATGAGCAAGTACCGCGTCTTCCACTCCTGCGCCAGGTTCACGAGCGTCGGATAAATCGCCCCGTCCCCGTGCGGGTGATACTTCTTCATCGTCTCCCCGACGATACCCGCACACTTGCTGTGCTTACGCCCCGGCGACAGGTTCAGGTCATTCATCGCCACCAGGATCCGCCGCTGCGAAGGCTTGAGCCCGTCCCGCACATCCGGCAGCGCCCGGTCCACAATCGTCGACATCGCATACGTGAGATAGCTATCCGCCAACTCCCGCTCAATGGCCAGGTCCACAATCTGCCCCCCCGCCCCCGGAACATGGGAAGCCCCCCCCGGATTCGCCCCCGGATTCGCCCCATCCTCCGACCCCTGCACATCGTCATTGTCTTCGTCAGCCATGACACAATTCTACCGCAAATGAGCCAGCATTGCCCGCAGACAGAGTCCGCACAACGCGGTATGATGCACGCTCGAACGGACTCGAACCATCTCCCCTTTCCGGGGCTTGACGCTATGTCAACAACGCTTCAACAAATCCTCGAACAGTTCCGCGAAGACGCGCGCACCAATCGTGCCCTCGGCGACAGCTTCGAGCGACTCATGCATCGCTTTCTTGAACTCGATCCGCTGTATGCCGATCGCTTCGACAAAGTCTGGATGTGGAACGATTGGCCAGATAAAGGCAACGTCGGCGATATCGGTATCGATCTCGTTGCCCGTGACCGCGCAGATGGTGAATACTGCGCGATCCAATGCAAGTTTTACCTCCCAGAGCACACGCTATCCAAAGAAGATATCGACTCATTCTTTGCCGCTCTCGGACGCCCCTTGTTCACTTCCGGCCTGATCATTTCCACGACAGACAAATGGGGCAAAAACGCGCTCGACGCGATCCACAAACAACAGTCCAAGCCTGTTAATCGCCTCGGGCTTTCCGACCTCGCACAGTCGCCGATTGACTGGTCACAGTTTGATGTTCGTCGCCCCGATGCCCTGAAACTCCTGCCCAAGAAAACCCTTCGCCCGCATCAGGCCAAAGCCCTTCTTGATGTCAAAGAAGGCTTGGCTCAGGCAGATCGCGGCAAGCTGATCATGGCCTGCGGTACAGGCAAGACCTTTACAGCCCTCAAAATCGCCGAGGAATTGACCCGTGAAGTCAAAGACGGCGGGCATGTTCTCTTTCTGGTGCCATCCTTGTCCCTCCTTGCCCAATCCCTCCGGGAATGGACCGCCGAAGCAGAACATCCTTTCCATGCGCTGGCGGTCTGTTCAGATGTCAGCATCGGTACCCGTCGCAAAAAGGCCGACGATGATGGCGGCGATATCACCATCTACGACCTCGCCTTTCCCGCTACCACGAACGCCAAAGAACTTTCCAAACAGTACCAATCCCTCGCCAGTGGGCTGGCATCAAAAGCAAACAAGGCCAAGACCAAAGACAAACCCAGACTCACCGTTGTCTTTTCTACCTACCACTCCATCGAAGCGGTCCACAAGGCACAGAAGGCAGGCTTACCCGACTTTGACCTGATCATCTGCGATGAAGCACACCGCACCACCGGTGTCACGCTCTCCGATGAAGACGAATCGCACTTCGTCAAAGTCCACGACGCGAAGTATATCAAAGCCAACAAACGCCTTTACATGACCGCGACACCGCGTATCTACGGCGATGCGGCCAAGACCAAAGCCAAGGAAGCTACCGCAGAAATCTGCTCGATGGACGATCCCGCTGTCTTCGGCGAAGAACTGCACCGCCTGGGCTTTGGCGAAGCAGTTAAGAACGGCCTCCTGACCGACTACAAGGTCCTGGTCCTTGCGGTAGACGAAAAATACGTCGCCAAAACCTTCCAAAAACAACTCGCCGCCAAAGGCGAACTGAACCTCGACGACGCCACACGCATCACCGGCTGCTGGAACGGCCTCGAAAAGCGCTTTGATGCGGTTAAAGATGCCCCCGACATGCAGGGCGATTTTAACCCGATGAAACGCGCCGTCGCCTTCTCCCGCACCATCAAAGATTCCAAGAAATTCGTCGATCAGTTCAAGCAGATTGTCCAAGCCTACAAGGAAGACCACCCCGACCTAGACATCCTCGATATCGAAGCCGACCACGTCGACGGCTCATTCGATGCCCTGCGCAGAAACAACCTGCTTGACTGGCTCAAGCAAGACGCCCCGAGCAATACCGCGAGAATCCTTAGTAACGCCCGTTGTCTTTCCGAAGGGGTCGATGTCCCCGCCCTTGACGCGGTGATGTTTCTCAATCCCCGCAACTCCGTTGTCGATGTCGTGCAGTCGGTCGGCCGGGTCATGCGCCTTGCCCCCGACAAGCGCTTTGGATACATCATCCTGCCCATCGGCATCCCTGCCGACAAGACCCCCGAAGAAGCCCTAAAGGACAACGAAAAATACAAAGTCGTCTGGCAGGTCCTCCAAGCCCTCCGCGCCCACGACGACCGTTTCAACGCCACGATCAACCAGATCGAACTCAACAAATCCCGCCCCGAAAACATCCAAGTGATAGGCGTAGGCGGCGGCGACCTTTTCGACGGCGAGAGCTCATCCTCAGACGGCGACAGTAAGCCCAAGGTTAAACAAGTCCAGTCCGCCTTCTCTTTCCCCCAGCTCGAAGAATGGAAGAACGCCATCTACGCCAAGATGGTCAAGAAAGTCGGCGACCGGGCCTATTGGGCTACATGGGCTGGTGATATCGCCCGCATCGCTGAAACCCACATCACGCGGATCAAAGCCCTCGTCGCGGATAACCAAGCGCCGTATGCCAAAGACTTCATGGCTTTCCTCAAGAGCCTGCAAGACTCGCTCAATCCGTCCGTGACCGCAGACGAAGCGGTGGAAATGCTCGCCCAACATCTGATTACCCGGCCTGTGTTTGATGCGCTCTTTTCCCATTACGAGTTTGCCAAAAACAACCCCGTCTCACAATCCATGCAGGCCATGCTGGACAAGCTCGACGATGCCTCAATCCAAAAGGAATCTGAAAAGCTCGAAAAGTTTTACGCTTCGGTACGCGATCGAGCCGCCGGCGTCGACAACGCCGAGGCCCGCCAGAAGGTTATCATCGAGCTTTACGATGAGTTCTTCAAAAACGCCTTCCCCCGCATGGCCGAGCGCCTCGGCATCGTCTACACCCCGACCGAAGTCGTCGATTTCATCATCAACAGCGTACAGGACATCCTCAAAGACGAGTTCGATTCCGCGCTCGGCGATAAAGATGTGCACATCATCGATCCCTTCACCGGCACCGGCACGTTTCTTGTCCGCCTGCTCCAGTCGGGCTTGATTGACCGCAAGGACTTGCCCCGGAAGTTCCGCAGCGAATTACATGCGAACGAAATCGTGTTACTCGCGTACTACATCGCCGCGATCAACATCGAAGAAACCTACCACGGACTGATGTCTTCCGACAAGAAGCCCGCGAAGTACGAGCCGTTTGATGGGATTGTCCTCACCGACACCTTCCAACTCTATGAAGCCAAGCAAGGCCAGATCGAAGGCACCTTCCCTGAAAACAGCAAGCGCGCCAAACGGCAGCGGCAAAGCCCGATACGGGTT
>JBGSTE010000414.1:0-10418 GCA_041736655.1 Phycisphaeraceae bacterium
AGCGACGTGTCGGTCGCGATGGAGCTCGGGGCCGACGGCGTACTCCTGAATACCGCCATCGCCCACGCCAACGACCCGGTCCGCATGGCCCACGCGATGAACCACGCCTGCAAGGCCGGCCGACTGAGCTACCTCGCCGGCCGAATCCCTAAGAAACTCTACGCCACCGCCTCCAGCCCCTGGTCCGGCGTCATCAGCACCATCCCCGGCGAGTAACCGTTTGCCCACGAAGCGACGCGGCTTGGCCGCGAATTCCCAAAACCCGACATTTTTTCACACTCGCGCTAGGAACCGCGGCCGACTCCTGTTAATCTAGTCAAGCCTGCCGGATCGGAGCCCGCCTTGGTTCATCGCCTGTGCATCCTGTTCTTGGTTGTTGTCGGGGCGGTCGCGTCAACGGATCAGGCCGGTGCCTACAACAGCCCGAGCCTGACGCCGGTGGACACGACCGACCTGGCCGCTCTTGAGGCCTCCGCTTCCCGGGCCTTTTATCAGTACCTCCTGGCCATCGACGAAGAGCGGATCGACAGCGCCTACGAGCAGGCCTACGACCCGGACACCGTTGAGCTGCGGGTGACGCTGGTGGACCGTTTGCTGGCGTTCATGCGGGCGCGGGTCAAGAGCCCGGTCCGCAACGAAGCGATGATCGTCCGCACCGCCGGCGACTGGGCGATGGTGGTGTACCAGTACGACACCACCGTGGCCGGCAAAACCGCACGGGTCATCACCACCGCCTGGATGGTCCAGTGGGAGGGCTACTGGCGGCAGTTCGTGGTCGCCCCGCAGGACCCGGCCTTCTGGGAGTCCCGGCGATCGGACTACGAACGCTTGCAGCAGTGGTTCGACGAACACGCCGAGGAACTCACCCCGCAGGCCTGAGCGCAACCGAAATCGCGCAACCGAAATCGTGCAACCAGATTCGCGCAACCGGAATCGCGCAACCGGGAGGGCGAGGCTCCCGCCGAGCCGGGCGTGACAGAGAAAATGTATGAAAAGCGTGTCTTTCGGCAGGGCGAGGCTCCCGCCGAACCGGGCGTGACAGAGGGTTCGCGGCTCGGCAGGAGCCTCGCCCTCCCGCAGGCCTGAGCCTCGGTCGGCGTGGCATAAAAACAGATCATTTTTCGTGATTGTTCGTAGTTCCTATGGTATACTGAAAGGGTCTTGCCGTGGCATTCGCCACCAGATGCGTGCTACCCATCTTCACCCTTGGCTCTAACCGACCATGAACCATCAAGCCCCAACCCGCCGAGCCTTCACCCTCATCGAACTGCTGGTGGTCATCTCGATCATCGCGCTGTTGATTGCGATCCTTCTGCCGGCCCTGGGCGCGGCAAGGGAGTCGGCCAAGGAATCGCAGTGCACGAGCAACCTGCGCCAGCTCGGCATCGCCGGGATTGCTTACGTGAGTGACAACAAGGGAGAGTTCACCGACCCACGCCGTTGGGTCGGGCCGCAGGGTCAGCCTGACTATGGCAACCCGACCGCCCTCAGAACCGTAACCGAAGGCGATCTGTTCCCTTATGTCAACGACTCAACGGAAATTTATCTTTGCCCCGTGGCTGTCGAAAAGTTAAGCACGGCACCTTGGAGCGGCAAACCGCTGGTCCGAAGTTATGTCCAGAACTGGAACGTGGGGAACAACCCGCAGTACTATTCGAAAAAGTACAGCATGGAAGAACTCGGCGCGCCTAGCGACATGGTCGTATACACTGAAGAAAATACCTTTCAAATCCCCGGCTTCAGCAACTACACGATGAACGACGGCTACCTGCTCGGGCGCTTCTCAGCCACCGATCCCACCCCCGTCGACAGCTTCGCCTCCTTCCACGGCTGACCCAAGGACCTCAAAGACGGCTTCTGCTACGCCGTCTTCGCCGACGGCCACGTTGAACCGGTCGACTACCGCGGATCCCAAATCGGGCAGTTCTCGTGGAAAAACCCCAAGACCGGCGTCAACGAAACGATGAACCGCACCACGATGTGGTGTGACGACGATGTACCCAACGAAGACTGATTGTCTGTGCCGGTTGTCCAGCTCAAACCAGCGGAGCATGCCATGAAGGTAGATCGGTCAGGACGACTTGGGTTTACCCTCATCGAACTGCTGGTGGTGATCTCGATCATCGCGCTGCTGATATCGCTGCTCCTGCCGTCGTTGGGTAAGGCGATGGAGTCCGCCCGCGACGCCCAGTGTCGAAGCAACCTCCACCAGATCGGCATCGCCCAGTTCTCCTACGCCACGTCCAACAGCAACGTCTTCCCCGCGGCCCGGCGGTGGATCGGCACGCGAACCACCGGCAGCTACCCGGACCCGACCAATGTCAGTAACGTCACCGATGGCGAGTTGTTCCCCTACACCGACCAGAACGTCAAGGCCTTCCTCTGCCCGGTCGCCGATGACCGCCTGAGTACCGCAGAGTTCGGCAACAGACTCCTGGCTACAACTACGTGCAGAACTGGAACATCGGCCCGAACCTCGGGCAGTTCGGCGGCAGGCCTGAATCGAGTTGGGACTTCGAAGAGAACACCATCGATTCCATCCGCCGGCCCTCGGAACTGGTCATCAATACCGAAGAAAACTCCTTCGTCCTCCAGCCCGGCAACCCGGTGGGGTTCACGGGCAATATCTCCCGCTACAAAATCAACGACGGCTTCCTCATCGGGCAGTTCAATACCAACACCGCCCCCAACGTGGACAGCTTCGCGACCTTCCACAACGGATCCGTAGGCCCGACACCCGACGACGGCTACGCCCACGCGGTCTTCGCCGATGGGTCCGTTCAAGCCGTCGACCCGATCGGCAACAGGACCGGCCCGTTCACGGTGATGAACCCCTACACCAACAAGTCCGAGTCGATGAGCCGAACGGTCATGTGGTGCAGCGACGATATCCCCAACGAAGACTGATTGCACCGCAGGCGCAGCGTCCCGTGTTCGACACCACTCGTGCATATTCCTGTCATCGTTCTCGTAATCGTGCTCGTAATCGATCTTTGTGCTGATGGTGATTCGTATCGATTACGAGAACGAGAACGAGAACGATTTCGATAAATCGGAACGCTTCGCGTCGCCCGCTACACGGGTTGTTGTCTGTCATCCCTCACTGCGTCAGCGAGCGCCAGACATCGCCGAAGGTGATCGACTCGACCTCGTCGTGGGCCTGTTCGTCGACGGGGGCGAACTCCTTGATCGGCGGGTGGGTGGTCAGTTGGATGGGTTCGTCGGCGCTGACGGGTTTGAGGCCAAGCGACCCGTCGCCGGTGACGGAGATGAGGTATCGCCCGTCGGGCAGGTTGCGGCAGGACAGGGACTTGCCAAAGGGCACGCGTTCCAGGTCGCCTTCGAGGTCCAGTAAGGCCGGGTCGATGGTGACGACCTTGTCCGGGGGCACGGCATTGACGGTGTTGAACTCAAAGGCCCGGAAGATCATCAGCCGTTGATCCACCAGCAGGTAGTCGACGTAGACGCGGTTGAGCCTGACATTGAAGGTCGTGGGGATGCGGACGACCTGCCCATCGCCCTTACGGACGGCCAAGCAGACGATGCCCTCTTCAACGAGTAGCTCGGTGACGGGTCTTGGGGTGACGGCCTGGTTGTACTGCGTGGCGAGCTGCTGGTAGTCCTGCTGGAGGTGGCTCAGGCGATCGCGGTAGATGTCCTGGGCGACCGAGGCTTTGGCCCATTGATAGCCCGCGAGGGTGGCCAGGCCCAGGATCGCTAGCGTCAGTGGTAAGACAATCCATTTAGCCATCGTCGATCCATCTTACGGGGGCTGGGGTGCTCGACGCGGGTTCAGGCCCGGTGGAGGGTGCGCTTGGGGTATCATCGGCGTATTGTCGGTAGCGGGTCCAAGCGCCTTGACCGGGCCGACGGTCGCGATGAACGAGGAACGATATGAAGCGGATTCTGTTTTTGTTACTGCTGACGACCCTGTTGCGGGTTGCACCTGCGGCGCTGGCGGAGGTGGTTCTGCCGTCGGTATTTGGCGATCACATGGTGCTGCAGCGCGATGTGCCGGTGCGGATCTGGGGCAAGGCCTCGCCGGGCGAAGAGGTGTCGGTGCAGCTCGTGCCCGAGGGCGATGGCGTCAAGGACGGCTCGCTGGCTGCTGCGACGGCCGACAAGGACGGCAACTGGCAGGCGACGATCAAGGGCATGCCCGCGGGGAAGTCGTGGAAGCTGCGCATCAGTAGCGCGCAATCGGAGAAGCGCTACGAGTTTGGCGATGTGGTGTTTGGCGAGGTGTGGGTCGCGTCGGGCCAGTCGAACATGGAGTGGGTCGTCGCCAACTCCGACAACGCCAGCGAAGAGATCGCTAACAGTGCGAACAACGACATCCGGATGTGGACGGCCCAGCGGACGGTCAAGGCCCAGCCGGCGTTTGATGTGCCGGGCGGTTGGGCGGTGGCGTCGCCCCAGACGACCGGGGATTTTTCCGCGGTGGCGTACTTCTTTGCGAGGCAATTGCAGAAGGAGTTGGGCGTGCCGGTGGGGGTGCTGCATTCAAGCTGGGGCGGCACGCCGGTGGAGTCGTGGACCAGCCGGGGCGCGCTCGAGCAGATCGACTGGGCCAGGCCGATCCTCGAACGCATCGACACCGCGGCCAAGGACTATGACGAGCGCCTGGCGCAGTTCAACGCAGCGGTCAAACGCTGGGAAGACACCCGCAACGGCCCGGCCAACACGGGCTTTGAGGCGGGCTACGCTAAATCCGACTTCGACGACAGCACATGGAAGACCATGAAGCTGCCGAGGAATTGGGAATCGGTCGGGCTTGATAAGGACGGCGTGGTCTGGTTCCGCAAGACCATCGACCTGCCCGACGGATGGGCCGGCCAGAAGCTCAAGCTCGAACTGGGCCCGATCGACGACGGCGACACGACCTACCTCAACAACACGCAGATCGGGCAGACCGAGCCTTACCTCAACGGCGTCTGGCAGCGCGACCGAACCTACGACGTGCCCGCCGAGCTGGTCACGCAGGGCAAGCTGACGATCGCGGTGCGCGTGGTCGACCTTTCCGGCAACGGCGGGATCTACGGCAAGCCCGAGCAGCTCAAGCTCACACGGGCCGACGGACAGGGCGAAGCGATCAGCCTCGCCGGCGACTGGCGCTACGTCTTTGCCCACGAGATCAACAGCGACAATCGGCCCGTGCGCCCGCCGGCCAGGCCCTTTGGACCCGACCACCCGCACGCCGCCGCGGGACTCTTCAACGGCATGATCGCCCCCATCACGCCCTACACCGTCAAGGGCACGATCTGGTACCAGGGCGAAGCCAACGCCTGGCGCGCCCAGCAGTACCGCAAGCTCTTCCCCGGCCTGATCGAAGACTGGCGCAAACAATTCAGCAACCCCGACATGCCCTTCCTCTTTGTGCAACTGGCCAACTACCGCGCGACTTCCGACAAAGTTGAAGACACCGACTGGCCCCACCTGCGCGACGCACAATTGCACACGCTGCGAACGGTCAAGAACACCGGCATGGCCGTGACGATCGACATCGGCGCAGCCAACGACATCCACCCGCGGAACAAACAGGATGTGGGCCTGCGGCTGGCACGCTGGGCGCTACATGACACGTACGGGAAGACGGATGTGGTCAAGAGCGGGCCGATCTTGAAGGGCGCTGATGGGGACCCAGCCAACAAGCAGCACGCGCTACTGACGTTTGAAACCTTTGGCAGCGGGCTGAAGGTCCGCGGCGAGGGCCCGCTGCGTGGTTTTTCGGTCTCCGACGGACGCGGCAACTTCGTTCACGCCAATGCCCAGATCGTCGAGTCGGACCAAGGCAAGGCGACGGTCGTGCGGGTCTGGTCCGACGACATCAAGCAGCCTTATACCGTTCGCTACGCATGGGAAGACAACCCCGACGAAGCGAACCTCGTCAATGAAGAAGGCCTGCCCGCGTCGCCGTTTCGCACCGATGACTGGAAGGGCCCGACCGACGATCGGCGGTGATGGGCGGTCCGTCTTGATGCACGTGTAGCGGGCGACGCGAAGCGTCCCGTGCGAATCGGTATACGACTTTCGCGCGGGACGCTGCGCGTCGCCCGCTACACATCGCTACGCATGTTGCCGGAGTCCATCCCCACTGAAACACCGACGCCCTCGCAAACGTCAGGATCGGTGGAGTACCTCATGATCAATCGTCTGCTATTTGTCTTTTGGGTTTGCCTGCTGGTGATGAGTTCGCAGGCGGCATCCGCGGCGATCCTCGACACGCTCAAGCCCGAGCACCCACGGCTCCTGGCCCATGACACGGACTTTGAACGCATCGCCAGGCTCGTGAAGACCGACGCACTGGCCAAAGGCTGGTACGCGGAGCTCAAGGAAGAGGGCGAGGCGATGCTCGTCGCGCCGGTGGCGAAGTACGACATCCCCGACGGCCGACGACTCCTGGATGTCAGCCGAAGCGTCGCCGATCGCGTGCTGACGCTGGGTCTGCTCGATCGCCTCTCGCCGGACGATCGCTACCGCGACCGCATCTGGGCGGACCTCGATGCTGCTGCCGGATTCAAGGACTGGAACCCGGACCATTTTCTGGATGTCGCGGAGATGGCCTTTGCGTTTGGCATCGCGTACGACTGGCTGTACGAGCGATGGAGCGATGAGCAGCGCATGGTGATCCGCGGTGCGATCGTTCAACACGCGATCCGGCCGGCGCTCTTGGCTTACGAACGAAACGACTGGTGGACGCGGACACGCATCAACTGGAACCAGGTGTGCAACGGCGGGTTGATCGTCGCATCGCTTGCGATTGCCGAGGATGAGCCGGCGATGGTCGAAACGCTCCTGAAGAACGCGCTGGCCTCGCTGCCCTTGAGCATGCAGCGCTACGCGCCCGACGGCGGGTACGAGGAAGGCCCGGGCTACTGGAGCTTTGGCACGATCTACAACGTCTTCGCGATTGCCAGCATCGAGTCGGCGCTGGGTAAAGACTTCGGGCTTGGCGCGATGCCGGGCTTTGACAAGACCGCCAACTTCCCGCTGCACATGACCGGGCCGACGGGCGACTGCTACAACTTCGGCGATAACAAGGAAAAACCGGTGCACTCGCCGGCGATGTTTTACTTGACCAAGCGCTACAACCTGCCGGGCAACGCCTACTACGCCGCGCAGCACGCCAAGGGCAGCGTGCTGGACCTGATCTGGTACGACCCGTCGGTGATCGCTGGCGATGAGCCCGAGCTTCCGCTGAGCGCGGTGTATGCGTCGGCCGGCGTTGCCACCTTCCGCAGCGGCTGGAGCAAGCCGACGGACCGTTATGTTGCGGCCAAGGGCGGCTGGCTGGGCTTTGGCCACGCGCAGATGGACCTGGGCTCATTCATCTATGAAGACCACGGCGTCCGCTGGTTTATCGACCTTGGATCGGACGACTACAACCTGCCGGGCTACTTCTCATCACAGGATGGCGGCGGGCGATGGAACTTTTATCGCAACCGGGCCGAGGGCCACAACACGCTGGTCATCAACCCCGACCGCACCGGCGGGCAGCGCTACGACGCCAAGGCGCCGATTACATGCGAAAACAAGGAAATCCAGATCGACCTGTCGCAGGTCTACGGCGGTTCGATCCAGCGAACGATCCGCGACACGGGCACTGACGCGATCATGATTCAAGATGCGATTGCGCTCGATGAGCCGGGCGAAGTCTGGTGGTTCTCGCATACCCGCGCCCGGGTTGAACTCTCTGACGACGGCAGGACCGCGGTGCTCAGGCAGGACGGCAAGCAGCTTCGCGTGACGCTGTCATCGCCTGTTGATGCGAAGTTCACGGTGATGGATGCCGTGCCGCTGGACAGTTCGCCGACTCCACAGGGGCAGAACCCCAACAACGGCACAAAGCTACTGAACCCGGCCGAGGGCGTGTCACGGGTCAAGCGTGGCGAAGTGCCGATCTTTGGAAATCCCGACCCGACGCAGGCGGTGCGCAAGCTCGCGATCCACTTCAAGTCGGTCAAGGATGTGAAGATTGAGGTGTTGTGCGAGCCGGTGACTCGGTGAGATCACGCGCTGCTAGCATGTAGCGATGGATGATCGATCGTGGCGACAACATGGGCCCAGGGTGTTGGGGTATCAGCCGGGCTGGCTGTGGTGGGCGATCGCGCTGGGGCTGGTGATGATCGCGGCGGCGGTTTTTCAGCAGCAATTTCGGCAATACCGCTACAACCAGGCTTACATCGCCCAGCGGATCGAGCATTTTGCCAATGAGCAGGGGCTGGACGTCGCGCTGGTTGCGGCCGTGGTCGAGGCGGAGAGCGGCGGCGACTGGCGTGCGAAATCCAGTGCTGGCGCGAAGGGCCTGATGCAGGTCACCACGATTGCGCTTAAGGATGTTCAAGATCGCTACGACGTTAAGGGTGGCGACCTGTACGAGGTCGACTACAACCTGCGCGTGGGCACGCTGTATCTCAAGTACCTGCTCGAGCGGTTTGAGGGCGATGTCGCGCTGGCGGTCGCGGCGTATCACATGGGCCCGACGGAGCTGGACCGCGGGCTCAAGGCGTACCCGGATTTATCTTCGCGCGAGTTGATCAGCCGACACGCCGGGCCCCAGACCCGGGCGTATGTCGATCGCGTGCTGGGGTTGTACGAGGGCGCGTAGCGGGCGACGCGCTGCGTTGAGCGTATTCGTTCTCGTTCTCGTCATCGTCATCGTCATCGTAATCGAGGTTCGATTTGATAATCGTTCGATTGAGGCATCGGCTACTCGGTTCGAATACGAATTACGAGAACGAGAACGATTACGATTACGAGAACGATTACGAGAACGAGAACAATGGCCAGAACGAGAACGATGACGCGTTGACATCGCTCCGGGCGGAAGCCAGGAGCAGCGGCCTATTTCAAGGAAATCCGCCAAAAATACTCGGATATCACTGCTCCTGGCTTCCGCCCGGAGCTATGTCATGCGCTTGACGAACACCCGGAAGATCACGCCGATGCTCACCGCGGCGATCACAAACACCGCGGGGTAGGCCAACGCGAATGCGGATTCGTTTTCCAGTGGCAGCAGGGCGGTGACGGCAAGCGCGATCGCAAAGCCGATCAGCGCGCCCAGCAGGATCAGCGGGTATCGGCCGGTGGCGGCGGGTTTGGTGTTCGTCGGCTGGGGGGCGTTCATGGGTGCCGGTCCTTGGCGGTGGCAAACCGCGACGCGATGCCGGTGATGAGGTCGGAGTAGATCGGCTCGGGTTCGCGCGTTGCATCGAGGACCAGGTAGTGTCCGGGGTCGCTCCTGGCCTGGTCGAGATAGCCCTGGCGGACCCGGCGGTGGAAGGCGTCGGGCTTACTCTCCATGCGGTCGCGCGGGGCATCAAACTCCTGCGTTCGCAAGAGCGGATTCATCCGCGCCCGTGCCGTGTGCTCGTCGACATCGAACACCACCACCAAATCCGGCCAGTAGTCGTGCAGCGCAACCTTGCCGACGGCCAGGATGTCGTCGATCGCCAGCCCCCCGGCTGTGCCCTGGTAGGCGAGGGTTGAGGAGATAAAACGGTCGGCGAGAACAAGCTCGCCGCGCGCGAGTGCTGGGGCGATGCGTTGGGCGATGAGTTGTGCCCGGCTGGCCATGAACAGGAGCATCTCGCAGCGGAGGTCGATGGGGTGGGACTGTTCGTGTCTGGCGTCGAGCAGGACCTTGCGGATCTCTTCGCCGATGTGCGTGCCGCCGGGCTCGCGGACTTCGCAGACGGTCAGGCCCGCGTGCTGTGTGGCGGAGACAAAGCGTGCGTACTGGGTGGATTTGCCGCTGCCGTCGGGCCCGTCGAAGACGATGAAGCGACCGCGTAAACGTTGAGCGAGCGCGGGATCAATCAGCGGGGTCGGCATGGGCCAGAGGATAACGCAAAGCGCGCGAGGTTTGAGGGCGATGGGCTTAAGAGCGCCTAACAAACAGGTGGGGCGGGCTTCCAGCCCGCCAAGAGGTCAGCGGCCTGATTCAATTCTTCTCGTAGTTGCGCTACGATGGCGGGCAAGATGCCCGCCCCACCTTTTATTTTGTTAGTGACTCAGGTTCGTGCTTCTGCCTGGATGCGGGCAAGCAGGGCGTTGTAGGGCAGGTGGTCCAGGGCGCCAAAGAGCGCTTCGCGGGTGAGTTTGGCGCGGGACAGTGCCGGGCTGCTGATGCCACAGAGCAGTCGCGCCAGGGCGTGCGGGTCGCTTAAGGCTGCGGGGTGCTTTCGGCGGAGGTTCATCGCCTGTTGCCAGAGCGCCGGGTCGATGTTGATCTCGCGGTCGCTGGGTTGGCCGGCTTGCGTGTTGGCCGGCGCGTTGCCAGTGCAGGCCGAGCAGTGGCCGCAGGGTTCGATCTGTTCGCCAAAGTGTTGGCCGAGGGTGCGGGTCTGGCAGGTGCGCTGGTGGGCCAGGTCGATGACTTGCTCAAGCCGCTTAAGCTCGGCGGCCTCGCGCTGCCG
>JBGSTE010000428.1:0-1706 GCA_041736655.1 Phycisphaeraceae bacterium
GGCTTAAAGTCGTCCAGGTCGATGACCAGGCACGCGACGCCGAGCCGGGCCTTGTGGGCCTGCGCAAGCATCTGCCCGCCGCAGGCATCCAGCCCCCGCCGGTTGAGCAGGCCCGTCAGCGGGTCGCAGAACGCATCGGTCTGTACGTCGGCCAGGCGGTCGATCTGCTCGGCAAGCTGGCGGTCCAGTCGATTGACCTGGGCCACCAACGCGAACGAATCGGCGGCGACGATACTCACGATGCGATGGATGAACTCCGCGTTGATGACCACCGGCCCGCCGGCGGCTTTGCCCATGGCCTTGACACGCTTGCGGGCTTCATTCATCAGCGCATCGAGCGTTTTGTATTGTTCCGCAAGGAAACGCACGTGGACCGCGGCGAGGGTCTGGGCCTGCGCCTTGGTCGGCTGCTCTTGCAGGTGCGGCAGCAGGCCGGCGAATCGCACGGGCAACTCCGCGAGGAAGGCCATGTCATCGTCCGACAGCTTGACGTGGTGTCGACGAACCTGCGCGACCAGTTGCTCGCCTGCGCCCCAGCGTTGCAGCAGCAGCGCGCCGAGTTCGGCGTGGTCGATGCCGAAGTGTTCCTGTTCAAGTTCGGTCCAGGACTTTCGGCCATCACTATGCGCAAGCGTGTTCATCACGAACGATGGATCGATCGCCAGCAGCACCGGCAGCGCGATGTCCTGCACCAGCCCCACGCAGTAGGCCTGCTCGACTTGTTCGGGTAAGAGCACCTGAGCAGTCATCGCGGCGGCAACAGCCTTGGTCGTGGCGGAGGACCAGATCGCGGCGACCGCCTGCTCGTCGACCTTCAGCTCTTGCGTGATGAGCTGCAGCGCCAACGCCAGCGCAACAGTGCGCGACTGCTTGCCACCCAGGTGACGGACGCAGCGCTGGATCGAGTCCATGCGATGGATCGCGCTACTGCCGGCCGAGTTGGCGACCGCGATCACGCGCGCAGCCAGCACCGGGCACTGGGCCAGGGCCTTGATGAGTGCGTCGGCGTCGGTGCCCGCCTGCATGACCTGCGCCAGCGGCCCGGGGTTCAGGGGCAGGCGATCCAAGGCCTCGATCGTCCGTGCCCGCTGTACACTTCGGCAAGGCTCGGCGTCAGACACGCTGGATGATCCTGTGGTGTTCATGGCCCCCCGAAACTCCATACTTGCGCATGCCCGGTCTACATCATCGGACGTTTTCCCGTCCTGATTAAGCAGAATCCCGCTTGATTTATTCAAAAACCCGATATAATAAGACCATTATGTCTTTTGATATGAACGTCCCTGCCGCCCTCACCCTCCTGGCTCTGAGCCTGGGCCTGCTGTTGGGTTGCGAGGAACAGGGCAAGCAGCAGCGCACTCCTCCAACGCCGACGCATGCGACAGGCTCGGAAACTGAACACGCTGTCAACCCACAGGACCACGCAACAGCCCAACGCCAGCAGGCCCCAGCCCATCCACGCGCGGCGCTCACCGCGGCGCTGGCCAACGGCCTACTCGACGGCGATGCGAGCGACAACGAAAAACTCCAGCGCGTCCTGCAAGTCGCCGGCGTGTCCGAGGCCTCGCAGGTGCTCGTGTTCTCCAAGACCTCTCTGCAAGACCGCCTGATCTCCCCCACCCGCCCGCGCGCCCTCTACTTCAACGACGACTGCTACATCGGCCACGTGCCCGGCGGGCTCATCGAATACGGCGACGCCGACGACG
>JBGSTE010000441.1:0-4602 GCA_041736655.1 Phycisphaeraceae bacterium
GGCGTGGTGAACCGGGCTGGCTGGGCGTGTAGGTGTCGGTCATGGTCGGCTCCTGATCGTGACAAATCGTAGCGGTGGAACATGCTACGTCCAATCGGCGTGGCGTGGTCGGGCAAGCCAGGATAAAGACATTGGCGCACCCGACGGGAGCGCAAGCCCCTGCCATGCTGCAAATCCCAGAGAGTTTACTGGATGTCAGGAGACCCGTACTCCCGCCAATCCCGCTTGAGGTTCATAAGCCAATCGCCGGCAAACCTCCGAATCAACCCCAAATCAATTAAAAACAGAGCCTGCAAACCACGCGCTGCCAAGACCGTGACGACACCCCGCGACCACACAAAACAGCAGCCAAAATAACCGCCGGGCCACGCACGGGGGTCGAGTTGTTTTCACAGTACAAGCTTGGCGAGATTGGCCGGGGATGAGCCGCGGTGAGCTCGCAGTACAGGCAGGCATGGATGCAAGCAGGATCATTCGTTCCGGGTTTTTCGCCGAGCCACCACACTGGCCAACCAGCGTAGGGTGGGTAGAGCGCAGCGAAACCCACCATGCCAAACAACCTGTTCATCACTCGCGGTGGGTATCGTTTCACTCCACCCACCCTACTTGCTCAATAAAATAATCAATCAGATAGCTGGCTCATTGCCACAAGTGTCTTCTCGTACTCACTGCCAAAAAACACTTCATATATCTCTGCGACTGGCACACTCTGTTCCTGATCTTGCCAAAAACCATCTAAAATAAATAATCGAGCATTCAAAGTGTTAGAGTTGGCTGATGATACATGAGCCGCGAAGTCAAAAGATTTGCCGGCAGCAGTTTCGCCACTCATAACTACAATTGGATAATGCTTGCAGACTAAATTGAGTAAATCTGTGAAAGTAGGAGCTACGAAAGGCAACTTCGGACCGTTCGGAAAACCACGAGCATGGCGAGCACGCTTGACGAAGTCAAGATTAAATACATTTGTCTCCTCAAACTCTACGACCGCTTTTATATTTGAGAACCTGATGGCACGAAAGCCGTTTTCCCAACAATACTGAAAGAGACGGGACATTATTAAATAATCTTCACCAATGTAAACAGGGAAGCCTGATACAGATTCATCACAATCTACCAACTCGCATTCAATCAAAACACCTGACGAAACAAACGTCGCGACATCGCTTCTAATCTGACCAGGATTAGAATCTATATCAAACGGCTCCTTATCTTGTGTATTATTTTTAGTCAACTTTATACTCCAGGTTTAATAGCTAATTCATCCCAAACCGCTCGCACAGCTTCACTACATCCTTGTTCACTCCCGCGATCACGCTCGCGTCTCCCTTACTACGCAAGGTGCGGTCGATCAGGGCTGCGACCTCGGCGATGTCGTTCTCCATCAGGCCGCGGGTGGTCAGGGCCGGGGTGCCTAAACGAACACCGCTGGTCTTGAAGGGGCTGCGGGTTTCGTTGGGTACTGTGTTCATGTTCGTGATGATGCCGGCCTGTTCGAGCCAAAGGGCCGCGTCCTTGCCCGTCAACTCACTATCAACCGGGCGCAGGTCCATCAGCACCAGGTGGTTGTCCGTGCCGTTGCTGGCGAGTTTGTAGCCCTTACCCATCAACTCAGCGGCTAGCCGCTTAGCATTCTTCACAACCTGGGCGGCATAGGTCTTGAAGGACGGGTGCAGCGCTTCGCCGAAGGCCACAGCCTTGGCAGCGATGATGTGCATCAACGGGCCGCCCGGTGTGCCGGGGAACACGGCCTTGTTGATCTTGGTCGCCAGTTCTTCGTCGTTGGTGAGGATCAACCCGCCGCGCGGGCCGCGCAGGGTCTTGTGGGTCGTCGTGGTGACGATGTGGCAGTGCGGGAAGGGGCTCGGGTGTGCGCCGCCGGCGACGAGGCCGGCGATGTGGGCGATGTCGGCCCATAGAAGTGCGCCATGCTTATCTGCGATTTCCCGGAACTTGGCGAAATCGATCGTTCGGGGGTAGGCTGAATAACCGCACATCAAGACTTTGGGCTTGTGCTCGGAACAGACACGTTCGACGCTGTCGTAGTCGAGGTAGCCCCAGTCCTTGCGGGATTCGTCGGTGACGAGGCTGTAGGTGACGGGCTTGAGCCATTTGCCCGAGACGTTGACGGGGCTACCGTGGGTGAGGTGCCCGCCGTTGGAGAGTTCGATGGCGGCGAAGGTGTCGCCGGGGTTAAAGATGGCGAACTGGACGGCGAAATTGGCGTTGGCGCCCGAGTGCGGCTGGACGTTGGCGAACTTGCAGTTAAAGAGTTCGCAGGCGCGGTCGATGGCGATCTGTTCGATGTCGTCGTAGTACGCGCAGCCGGAGTAATAGCGCTTGCGGGGGTAGCCCTCGCAGTACTTGTTGGTGAGGACCGAGCCGGCGGCGGCCATGACGGCGGCGGAGCAGTGGTTCTCGCTGGCGATCATCTCGAGGGTCTGGTGCTGGCGCGTGGCTTCCTGGTCGATGAGCCGGGCGATGGCGGGGTCGGCGGCGGCGAGGGTCTGCAGGGGGCTCTGCTGCGCTTGGCGGTCGGTGGTCGATGCGGTCATGGTTCTGCGTTCCGGGGCTGGCGTTTTATCGGTGGGAAGCACGGCATTCTAGCAAGCGGATGATGCGGGGTTGTGGTGGGTTTGTCTACGACTTACAGGCTTGGGCTTTCGGGATTTGTCTTGTTTGGAGGTGGGGTCGGACGTACACTGAAAGAACCCATCTGCCCGTATCCATTCTTATCAGGAGCCTGCCATGCCGGAGAACAAACAACACGCGACGGACGAGGAGTTATTGAATAAGGCGCTGCCTATCCCCAAGGACGATGATGACGATCTGGAATCGCTTGAGCCGTTGGAGGTTGAGAATCTTGAAGTCGGGCTCGAAGACCCGGGGAGCACGAAGATCCAGCAGTTTGGCACCCAGAGCATGAAGCACGCGGATCACTGGGAGCGGACGCCCAACACGCCGGGCACGGGCGCGATCCACGTGAAGACCTTCGTCAGCAAGCTCCGGCTGGACGCGATCGAGCACCTGGACCAGCAGGTCAACGAGTGGCTGGACGCACACCCGGAGTACGAGGTGAAGTTCGTGACCACGACGGTCGGCCGACTGGTGGGCAAGAACATCGAAGAAGCGATGTTTATGAATGTGTGGGTTTAAGCGGGGGTTGGAGTTTGTCAGTTGGGGGCCTGTCGCTGGGCGCGGTACACTCTGCCGGTTGCCTGCCTGTTTGATTGGGACACGGAGTGAGCTGTGCAAGAGATGCTGAAGTCGCTGGGGATCACGCCGGACTTGTCGGCGGCTGATGAATATTCCGCTGAGCTGGATCGGCTGATCTATTTCCGGTTGATCGTCAAGGGTCTCATCGATCCCTCGGCCTGCCCGGACCGCGTGGTGGCGGACCTTGCTGATGCGCAGCGCGATGCGCTGCGTGAACAGCGTCGGCAGTCCGCCGCGTATCGCCCGCCGGTGGACCGCCGGATCGAAAACTTTTTGCGATCGCACTTGTCGGACGTGGCGAACTCTAAGTCGATCCGCCTGCCGGGGCAGACGTTCAGGCTTGATCGTCATGGCCTGGCGCGTCGTCTTTCGCTGCCTGCCAAAGGTGACACGTACGAAAACGCCTACGTGCAGTCGACGCGGGTGCTCAATGGCGTATTGCACAATCCACGCAACGACCGGCGGACAACCGAGGGCACGTTCCATGTCGCCGAAGGCGGGCTGCCTGTGCCGGCGGGAAAACGCGCGGTGCCCAAGCATGTGTTTGCGAACATGCTGCGGGCGGCGATGAATCCGCCGGATGATCTGATGCGTCTTCCGTTTGCCGATGGGCTTGATTGCGACGGGAGATCGTGGGTGTCGCTCTTGCTGCGTCCGCTGGTGCAGCCGGGCGTACCGGGGGGTTTGCGATGAGAAAACGATGGAGGTCCGCTTCTTTGCGCCCGGGGCGCTGGTGAGTAACCTTGACTTTGTCGAGTCGATCTTCGGCAACGCCGGCGACCCGGACCTGCCACAGAACGATGCGGGGCTGGATGTCGATGGCTGGTCGGGACACACCGGCTGTGTCATCCTTGCGCCGCACCTGGAGCAGATGACCAAGAAGGAGTTCGGACTGCCGCATGTCAGCGAGGCGACCGAACAGCAGAAGCGCGACGGCATGTGCTGGGAGTCAGAGGATGAGAAGTACAACTACGGCTCGGCGTTCAAGCTCACCTGCCGAACGGATGAGGGCGTGATCGTCACGCTGATCGCGGACAATTACTTCGGGTACTGCAAGAAGGAAGTGAAGACGCAGATCAGCTACGCCGCGAACCTGATGGGCCGATGTGAGGAAGAGCACGCCGGCGGAACCATCGCGTACCCGAGCTACAACCTCGGCCACGAGTTCAAGGCCAACTCGCGGCACTACAACAACCGCACATTCGAAGACATCGCGCGCGACTACGCGCACTTCATCGAGGTTAAGCCCGGTGGCTACGGCGTGGACCGCAACTACCCGCAGGTGATTTACGTGCCCGGCGACGCGTTTGCGGCGGTGGAGACGCAGACGATCACGTGGTCGCGCGAGGGGCAGACGATCTGCATCCCGCTTGAGCCGAGCAAGGT
>JBGSTE010000454.1:0-2896 GCA_041736655.1 Phycisphaeraceae bacterium
CGGGTCGCGCAGTCGCCGGTGGCCAAAATCACCGCCGAGTTTGACGCGAAGTGGGCGGTGCCCGCCGGCGAATTGCCTCGGCGCGTCGGCGATGCGCTCTACGCCGGGCAGACGCTGGAGCTGACGCAAGGGTTTGCCCAGATCACAACCGCGCGCGGTGCCAAGGCCATGCTCGAAGCGCCCTGCAGGGTTGAGTTCTTTCATCACAACAACGCGCTACGCCTGGTGCACGGGAAACTGGTGGGCTCGGTCGAGACCACTTCCGCCAGGGAGTTCCTGGTCCGCACGCCGCATATGGACGTGACCGACATGGGTACGCAGTTCGGCATCGACGCGACGGACCGCCTGGCGACCGAGGTGCATGTCTTTGAGGGCCTGGTCGAGGTCGAGCGTCAAACGCCCGCGGGCGATGGAGTCAGGAAGCTGCTCTTCGAAGGCCAGGCCACCCGGGCTGACGCCGATACCTCCGGCCTTGTGGAGATCAACGATGACCAGCAGCTCTTCGCGGCGCTCTGGATCAATCTCGCGCCCGTGGGCCCCGAAGTCCCGCTGAGCCCGGAGGCAGACAGAGCCGGGATCGCCGGGCTCAATGGCGAAGTGGCGTGGTCACCGATGGTGCCGCGCCTACTCAACGACCGCTACGACCTTCAAGCGGGCAAGGACACGGTTGTCTACAGCGAGCTGCGGGATCATCGGCTTGAAGCGGACATTTTGCTCTCGCTTTACAGGACCGGCACCGCGCGACGCTATACCGGCCTGGAGCCAAAGGCCGTCCCGGCCGGCACGGTGATCCGATCCTATTTCGTCTGCCTCAACGCCGGCGAAAACGGCGGGGTCATCAACAGTCAAGGCAGCGTCACATTCGACGGTGAAATCCTCGGGGTCATCGCGACCCCCAACGAGTGGTTCGCCTTCAACGACGCTATGAACCGCCACCAGGAGCAGATTTTCAGGCTCACGCCAGCGGGGCTGGCGCCGACCCTCGAAGACGACATCAACGACCCGCTCCGCGATGAAATCACCATCAGCGCCGACCGGCACACCCTGCAATTTAACCTCGGCGGCCGGGACTTTGCAGAAATCTTCCGCGTCATTGTCAAAGCACCCAGCGAAGGAGATCGACCATGAATCCATCTGCGTGAGTTCGCTTATCCGGAGTCCTCGGCGTGTTGCCGATTGACTCTTCAAGGATCACATGACGTTTGCTTTTTCACGTGTCAACAACCAATTAGGAGAAATGAAAATGAAACATATCCTCACCGCAGCAGGCCTGACGACAGCCATGATGCTGGCTTGCCCGACCGACGCCGCCCTGGTTCTCATCGACTTCGGCACGGCCATCGCGACCACCGGCAACGCCGGCGGCGTGCAATACAACGACATCGGCATCACGGGCTTTACCTCGGTCGGCCTCGCGCCACTGCAAGCCAACGGCGCTGCGGGCACCACAAACCCCATCGACCTCTTGAACACCGGCAACACCAGCTCCGGCTGGACCCTTCAGATGGAGCTACTGGTCGCTAGTAAAGGCGTTTTCGGCAACCAAACCGGCGCTGCAAACTTGAACCACGGGCCGTTCCCCACGCTCCTTGATGACATCGAAGCCACGGCGCTCGGTTCCTTCATGTTCCTAAACCGCAACGAGAATGTCATGTGGACCCTTGCAGGCCTCGACGACACGAAAACCTACAACATCGTCGTCTACGGCAACGGTCGCAACCTCAACAACGGCCTCATGTCCTTCACGCCGGTCATCGGCTCCGGCACCGACTACACCCCCAAATCGATGGACACCAACTTCGCTCAGAGTGTCAACGATGACGTGCTGGCCTGGAACGGCGTGGCCCCCGTCGGCGGCGTCATCCAATTCAGCACGCTCAGCGGCAACGAAGGCTGGCTGAACTTCGCATCGATCCAGGAAGTCGTCCCCGAGCCCGGCTCGCTGGCGTGCGTGGCCCTGGGCGGCTTAGCCATGCTGCGTCGCCGTCGTCAGGCCTGACTCTGATACGCAGGCTTGAACCGAATCGCAATGAACTGACCCACAACCCGCCAGTCGAACTGAGAACCCGCTGTGGGTTCGAGACAGGCAAAACTACTCAAGGAGATAAGCCCCATGACGCGTCCATGCAAACTCATCGCAACCACCGCGGTCCTGTTGACCGCAGCCGCCGGTTCAGCCACGGCCGAAAAAATGGTCTACATCGACTTCGGCACGGCCATCGCGACCACCGGCAACGTCGGCGGCGTGCAGTACAACGACATCGGCATCACCGGCTTCACCTCGATCGGCCTGGCGCCGCTGGAAGCCAACGGCGCAGCAGGCACCACCGACCCCATCGACCTGCTGGATACGACCAACACCAGCTCCGGCTGGACCCTGCAGATGGAACTGCTGCTCGCAGCCAAGGGCGTTTTGGGTAACCAAACCGGCGCTGCAAACTTGAACCCCGGTCCGTTTCCCATCATCCTCGACGGTATCGAAGCCTCGGCACTGGGATCGTACATGTTCTCCAACCGCACCGAGACCGTCTTGTGGACTATCGCCGGCCTTGACGATTCGAAAACATACAACCTCCTGGTCTACGGCAACGGCCGCAACCTCGCCGGATCTTTAATGACGTTTACACCCATCACCGGCGGCGGCGCCGACTTCGCGAACGTCAAGACGATGGACACCATCTTCGCCCAGAGCACCGAAGACGACGTCGTGACCTGGGCTGAAGTAACGCCCGTCGGCGGCGTCATCCAGTTCAACATGCTCAGCGGTAACGAGGGTTGGTTGAACTTCGCGTCGATCGTCGAAGTCGGAGGGGGATTAGACCCGGCGGACCTGGACCAGGACGGCGACGTCGACGACGCGGACTTCGGCATCGCGTTTGCCGCCTTCACCGGCCCC
>JBGSTE010000487.1:0-3191 GCA_041736655.1 Phycisphaeraceae bacterium
CGGGTCGATGCGGTAGCCCTTGCAGACGTGCTCGCGCACCGGTTCACCGACGGCGATGACGCGGTCGCCGCTGACCATGACCCGGCTGTACGCGTTGATACGGTTGAGTCCATGCACCGTGGTGACGAACGGCCGCTTGGCCCTGCGGTTGGCCAGCCGACAGAGCCAGGCGGGCACCCGGCTGCGGGCGTGGATGATGTCGGGCTTGATCTCATCCAGCGCACGCCGGAGCGACAGAGCGCGCGGCAGTGCGGTCAGCGGGATTTTACTGCACACATCGATGCTGCAGTGTCGACCGCCCTCACGCTCGACCTGCTCGACGAGTTTGCCGCCCCTGCTAATGATCCAGGACTCGATGCCGCGCTTGGCCAGTTCACGGCTGACCTCCACCGCGCCGCGCTCGACGCCGCCCTCATTGAGCTCTGGCAAGACTTGCACCACACGCATAGATCGGCCCGTGCTCAACGGCCCGCATCTTTCCATGATAGAACGACCCAGTCATGGAACTCTTTGGGCTTCTTGGAGGTGAGGAACTGCGTGTATTCGGGCTTGCGTTCCGCGACCAGGCCGTGCTCGGCCGCCATGCGCTGGACGGTCTGCAGGGTGAACCAGGACACGCCGGGGTAGACCCAGTTTTCGTCCATCGAGTCTCCGCCGGGGTTGCCCGCGCTGCCGAACGCGTTGCCGTCGGCCAGGCGGATCGACGAGACGATGTGCCCGCCGGGGTTGAGTACCGCAGCGCTGTTGGCGATGTACTGTTCAAGCTGCCAGTGCGCGGCATGTGAGAGGACCGAGTGCGAGTAGATGAAGTCGAACTTCATGCCCAGTTCGCGCGCGTCGAAGTCGTCGCGCGAGAGGAATTTCGGCTGCTTCTGCTTGACCAGCGCGGCCGTGGCGGGGTTCTTCATCGCCTTGGCGCGCAGCCAGCCGTTGGGGTCGATGCCGGCATACTGCCCCGATCCGAGGTAATGCATCAGCGGAACGCCCAGGTGCAGGCATCCGCAGCCGTGCTCGAGGACGTTGGAGGTGGGCAGGCAGCCATCGAGCTTGAGCAGTTCGAACTGCGTCTGGCCGCTGAGTTCGTCGGTCTTGACGAACTTCTTGGGGTCCTGGAAGCGTCGGCGGAAGTTGCGGGTGCGGTCACGGAGGTTCTGAAGTATGCTCATTGGCGGGCCTTGTCTGGTCGCCACGGCATACGCCGCAGCGATGGGTCGGGCTGCCGCTGCCCTGTACCGCTAGGCTGGTCGGGTCGCGACTGGACCCATAGCTTAGCAGGTGGATGGCCCCATGAAGGGAAGACTCGAAGACCTCAAGCTCGCGCTGCAGCCTAAGAAGCTGTACCTGCCCCGTCAGGCCCGGCGATACGCCCGCAAAACCGAGAAAGAGATCGGCCTGCTGCCGCACTTGGTGCCAGCCGGCTGTACCGCGATCGACGGCGGGGCCAACAAAGGCGTGTACAGTTGGTGGCTCTCGCGCCTGTGTAAGCGTGTGTTGGCCTTCGAGCCCAACCCCCAGATGTACGCCTACATGAGTAAGGCCGTGCCTTCCAACGTTGAGCCCTACCCGCTGGCGCTGGCCATGGAAGAAGGTGTTCGGCGGTTCAACCTGCCGACGACCGGAGGCAAGGTCCACCACACCCGCGGCTCGCTCTACGATGTCAAGGCCGGGTCGGACAACAAGACCTTCGAGGTCAAGACCACCAGCATCGATGCGCTCGGGCTCGACGAGCTTGGCTTTATCAAGCTGGACCTGGAGGGGGCCGAGCTCGAATGCCTCCGCGGCGCCTTGGCGACGCTGGACCGGTGTCGGTGGCTCATCACCGGCCGATCTCTTCGCGTTCATGATCGATCGCGGCTACGAGGTCATGGTGCTCATCGACGCCCGGCTGCACTACTTCGGCAACGATCCGAAGCACATCCCCAGCGAGCGAAATTGCGTGTTCCTGCCGCGACAGCGGGCGTGAGATGCGGTCGTAAGCCAAGACTACACACCCGCCAGCACCCGCCGGTAACACGCCAGCGTTTTTGTCACCGTCTGGTCTAAGTGAAAGTTCGCGAGCGTGTCCGCCGACCAACGCGCGTATCGCTCGGCGAGATCGTTGTAGTTGTGGAACACTGGCCTGAGCGTCTCGGGGTCGTCGGCGTTCCACATCAGCCAGTCCGGAAACAGTTCGGGTGCCAGGCCGACGGGCGTCGATAGCACAAGCGGGGCGTAATGCATCGCCTCGAGCAGCGCGACACTGCAACCCTCAGAGTGCGAGGACATGACAAAGACATCGCAAGCAGCCATGAGCGCCGGAGCCTGGTCGCTGAAGCCCGGCAGCCTGACCTTGTCCTGTACACCGAGCTTCGCGATGAGCGATTCAAGCTCGGCACGGTGTGCGCCTTCGCCGACGAGGTCCAGCGTCCACGGTCGATCGTACGCCGCCAGCGCCTTGATCAGCCGGTCGTAGCCCTTGATCGGGTCGAGCCGGCCGACGCTCAGGAAGCGCAGCGGGCCGGCGGGGTCGCGTGGCGGGCGGGGCAAGTCCATCGGCACGATGCCGTTGTGGATGACGGTCACGCGGTCGTGGCTGATGCTTTGCCTGACGATGTCGGCAACGGCGATGACGTGGGGCACCTTCTCAAAGATGCGCCCCTTGCGCGGGTTGTGCTTGGTCGCGACGTAGGGGATGCCGACGAACGGCTTGATCCGCCGATACACCTCGGTCGCCTTGGCGAAGTGCGTGTGGATGATCGCGGGTTTGAACCGACGCAGCAGGCTCGCGCACTGTAGCCAGAGCAGCGGGTTGTTTCGGCTGTCTTTGGACTTGTATTCGAGCAGTTTGACGCGTTCGTGCAGCCTGCTTTTGTAGAGCGCATTGTGCGGTGCGAGCAGGCCGACCTCGACGTCATCGTGCGTCTGGGCCATGCGGTTGGCCAGGTCGACGTAGGCCTCGCCCCGGCCCAGGCCGGGCGAAGCGGCGAAGTGACAGACGCGCAGGGTCATGGCCGAGCGTCCCGCGGGTTCAGCTCGCGGTAGACCGTGATGCCTGTCGCCAACTCAGCGGGCAGCGCCGCGTCTTCGTCGACATCCAGGCAGCGCAGTTCGCCCGCCTCATTGAGCGTATAGCGCAGTTGCGTTTCCGGGCAGAGCGCGGTTTGGCCAGGCTTGGGGTCGATCGGGTGGCCGTGGCGGGTGACAAAGCCGCG
>JBGSTE010000504.1:0-10413 GCA_041736655.1 Phycisphaeraceae bacterium
CTGCTGGCGGCAAAGGCCATGGCCGTGGCACACTCGGCGATCAGGTCGCCGGCGCTGTCGCCGATGATGTGGACGCCCAGCACCCGGTCCGTCGCCGCGTCGGCCAGGATCTTGACCCAGCCCTCGGTCTGCTCGTTGGCCCGCGCCCGGCCGTTGGCCAGAAAGGGGAACGCACCTTTTTTGTACTGGATGTTCTCTTCGCGGAGCTGCTCCTCGCTCTTGCCGACGCTGGCGATCTCCGGGTGCGTATAGACGATCGACGGGATCGTGTTGTAGTCGATGTGCCCGTGGCCGGTCGCGAGCATCTCAACGCAAGCGATGCCCTCTTCCTCCGCCTTGTGCGCGAGCATCGGGCCGGGGATCACGTCGCCCACCGCGTACACGCCATCAACATTTGTCTTGAACCGCGGGTTGACCTCGATCTGCCCGCGTCTGTTGGGCGTGATGCCGATCCTCTCCAGGCCAAGGCCCTGGGTATTGGGCTTGCGACCCACCGACACCAGCACGCGGTCGGCCTTGACAGGGCCGGCGTCCTTAATGTTGATCGTCACGCCGTCCTTCTCTGACGTCACGCCCTGCACCGCGCAGCCAAGCATGAACTCGATGCCCTGGCTCTTGAATGCCTTGAGCGCCGCCTTCGCCAACTCGTCATCCATGCCCGGCATGATGCGGTCCAGATATTCAATCACCGTCACCTTCGCGCCCAGCCGACGCCAGACACTGCCAAGCTCCAGCCCGATGACGCCCGCGCCGATCACCGCGAGGTGGCCGGGCACGTTTTCGTAGCTGAGCGCCTCGGTCGACGTGTCCACCAGCGGGTCGTCGAGGTTGACGCCGGGGATTGTCGCCGGCACCGAGCCGGTGGCAATCAGCACGTTCTTCGCGCTCACCGTGTCGCTGCCGATGGTGACGGAGTTGTCGGCATTGAACGAGGCCGAGCCGTGATAAACCTTGACCTTGTTCTTTTTCATCAGGCCCGCGATGCCGGTGGTGAGGGTCTTGACGACCTTGTCCTTGCGTTTGAGCATGGCCTTGAGGTTCAGCTCGATGTTGGAGAACTCGATGCCGTGGGCCTTGAAGTGCTGCGTCGCGTCTTCGTACTTGTGAGAGGACTCGAGCATCGCCTTGGAAGGGATGCAGCCGACACGCAGGCAGGTGCCGCCGAGCTCCGCTTCCTTATCAACGATGGCGGTGTTGAGCCCGAGCTGCGCGGCGCGGATGGCGGCGACATAGCCGGCCGGTCCTGCGCCGATGACGAGAAGATCGTGGGTGTGGTTGGGCATGATTGAGCTGTTTCGTTGAAGGTCAGGCAGGATAGCAAGATCGTAACGGATCAACGACGCTGCCAGTAACCGGGCCTGCGGCTTTGATGGACGAAAGCAATAACATAAGGAACACCACCTCGGATCCTGTAGATCAGTGCATAGGGGAACCGTCGAAGCAGATAGCGGTGCGTATCGAGCAAGTGCGCCGGCCATGTCTCGGGCAGGTCCGCAATCTGATTCAGTCCAAACTCAACGCGATCAAGCAGGTCGTCAGCCAGACGTTGGTCGATGGCTTCGTAGTATGCCACCGCTTCTTCGATCTCCCCCTCGGCTTCGTCAGAAAGTTCAGCTCTGGACATCACGCGACCTGCGGAGCTGCTCACGGATGCGGGCGACGACCTCGTGGCCGGGGACGAAGGTCGTCTCGCCCCGGTCCATCCTCTCGATGCGAAGCCGAATCTCTTCGTCCCACGCCTGTTTCACCTCGGGGTCTTGGAAGAAACCGTCAATGCGATTACCCTCACTGTCATCCGACCTCGCGGGAGCGGCATCAAGGCTCTCGATCAGCCTGCGGATAATGATCGCGCGGTCGGCTTCATTGAGGTCTAGGGCCTGCTTCACGATAGATTCGACCTGTTTGACCATGACTACACCTCTATCAACATCCTAGCCGGGTCTTCGACGGTTTCCTTGATCATCTTCAGGAACGTCACCGCTTCTCGGCCGTCGACGATGCGGTGGTCGTACGTGAGCGCGATATACATCATCGGGCGGACTTCGACGGTTTCCTTGCCCGCTTCGCCTACCGCGACAGGTCGGCGGACGATGCCGTGCATACCCAGCACGCCCGACTGCGGCGGGTTGACGATCGGAGTTGACAGCAGCGAGCCGTAGACCCCGCCGTTGGTGATCGTAAACGTCCCGCCGGTGAGATCGCTCATGGCGAGCTTGTTGTCCTTGGCCTTGACGGCGTACTCGCCGATGGCCTTCTCGGTGCCGGCGAAGCTCAGGCGGTCTGCGTTACGCAGGATCGGGACGACCAGCCCCTTGCCCCCGCCGATGGCGATGCCGATGTCGTAGTAGTTCTTGTAGACGATGGTATCTTCGCGGACCTCGGCGTTGACAGCGGGGAAGGCCTTGAGCGCTTCGATGGTGGCCTTGACAAAGAAGGACATGAAGCCGAGCTTGATGCCGTGCTTCTTGACAAAGGCGTCCTGATACTTGGCGCGCAATTCCATCACGGCGGACATGTCGACCTCGTTGAAGGTCGTCAGCAGCGCGGCGGTCTGCTGGGCGTTGACCAGCGCCTTGGCGATCGTGCGGCGAAGGGGCGTCATCTTGATGACTTCTTCGCGACCAGCCCCTTCGCTGCGCTCAGGGGCGGCGTGGGTCTGCACGGGTGCGGCTTCTTTTGCTGGCGCTGGGGTTGCCGCAGGAGCCGGCTGTTTTTGCTTGTTCTCGACGTGTTTGAGGACATCTTCCTTAAGCAGGTTGCCCTTGGGCCCGGTGGCGGTGACGTCGGCTGCCTTGAGGCCGTGCTGGTCGAGCAGGGCCTGGGCGGCGGGCATGATCTTGTCGGTAGCAGACGCTTCGCTGCGCTGAGCGTCGGCGTGGGGCTTATCGTTGCTTGGAGTTGACCCGGACGCTGAAGCGGCCTCCGCAGGGGCGCTACCTTTGGCGCCTTCCTCGATGTAAGCGATGACATCCTTGACCCGCGCGGTGTCGCCGGCCTGCTTGAGGATCTTCACCAAGGTGCCGGCCACGGGCGCGGGCAGCTCCTGGTTGACCTTGTCGGTCTCCAGTTCCACCAGCGGCTGATCGACCGTGATCGACTGGCCTTCCTTGACCAGCCAGCGGCCGATCTCGACTTCGGTCACGGACTCGCCGACCTCGGGGACTCTCAATTCGGTGGGCATCGGGGCTTAACTCCTGCGGCATCGATCGCTTCTGTGGCGACGGCCGGCGGTGGGTTTCATCGGTGTACAGTCATGGATGGTAGCAATTCCGCGCGTCGGATCACTTGGCGACCGGCGTCGCGCCGACCGGGTGCTCGACGGTTTCGCCAAAGGCCTCGGCCAGCAGCACTTCCTGCTCGATCTTGTGCGCCGCCTTGGAACCTGTCGCCGGGCTTGCCGAGTGCTTGCGCGAGGCGACGTAAAGATCGCGGTCGCCCAGGAACTTTTCCTGCAAGTATCGCTGGAGGAAGAACGGCCAAGCCCCCTGGTTGCGGGGCTCGTCCTGCACCCACACCAGCGGAATATCCGTGCGGTATGGCGCGATCGCCTGTGCGAGCATCTTCCGCGGCAGCGGGTAGAGCTGCTCAAGCCGGATGATCGCCAGGTCGTCGCGCTGCATCTTCTCCCGCCGCTCGACCAGGTCGAAGTACACCCGGCCGGTGCAGAGGAGGATGCGCTCAATCTTGTCCGGATGGGCCTGGGCATCGAGGTCGGGGATGATCCGCAGGTACGTGCCGTGCTCTAAATCCTCAAAGCGCGAGACGCACAGCGGGTGACGCAGGAGCGACTTGGGCGTCAACACCACCAGCGGCTTTCGCCACTTGCGGATGACCTGGCGGCGCAGGAGGTGGAACATCTGCGCCGGCGTGGTCGGCTGGCAGACCTGGTAGTTATCTTCGGCAGCGCTGGTCAGGAAGCGTTCGAGCCTGGCCGACGAGTGCTCGGGGCCCTGGCCCTCAAAGCCGTGCGGCAGCAGCATGACCAGGCCCGACAGGCGTTTCCACTTGTCCTCGGCCGAGGCGATGAACTGATCGATGATGACCTGTGCACAGTTCATGAAGTCGCCGAACTGCGCTTCCCACATGACCAGCATGTTCGGCGTGTCCAACGAGTAGCCGTAGTCAAAGCCCAGCACGCCGGCCTCGCTGAGCGGTGAATTGAAGATGTCGATCGGTGCCTGATCGGGCGAGAGGTTCTTAAGCGGGAAATACTCGTGGCCGTCACTGACATCGTGCAGCACCGCGTGCCGGTGTGAGAACGTGCCGCGCTGGCAGTCCTGCCCGGTGAGCCTGATGCCGTGGCCGCTGGTAACGAGCGTCGCAAACGCCAGCGACTCGGCGGCGGACCAGTCCAGCTCTCGCTCGCCGTCGGCCTGTTCCTTCTTCATGCGCATCAGGCGCTGATGCTTGGGGTGCAGGTGGAAATCGGACGGCAACTCGATCAGCTTGTTCATCAGCTTCTGCAGCGTCGCGCGGTCCACGCCCGTGTCGACATCGTCCAGCACGTTTTCCTTCCCGCCGTGGTACCCCGCCCACTGCCCGCGCGGGTCGTCGGACCGCGGCTTGTACGTCGGCGACTGCGCGGCGCTGAGCTCCTTCTCCAGCAGCTCCGTGCGGCGCTCGGCGATGTGGTCGGCGTCTTCACGCGAGACGCCACCCAGGCCCAGCAGATGCGCCAAATACGCCTCGCGCACGCCCGATCGCAAGTCGATGTTCTCGGACATCAACGGCTGGGTGTAGCGCGGCTCGTCGCACTCGTTGTGGCCGCGCTTACGGTAGCAGTACATGTCGATCACCACGTCGCGCTTGAACTCGTGGCGGAACGCCATCGCCAGCCGGACCACCTGCGCCACCGCCTCGGGCGATTCGCCGTTGACGTGGAAGATCGGGCTCTGGAGCATCTTCGCGATGTCGGTGCAGTACAGGGTCGATCGCGAGTCCTGCGGCCCGGTCGTGAAGCCGATCTGGTTGTTGATGATGACGTGGATCGTCCCGCCGGTGTGGTAGCCCTGCAGTTGCGAGAGGTTGAGCGTTTCCTGCACGATGCCTTCGCCGATAAACGCGGCATCCCCGTGGATCATCAGCGCAAAGCCCAGGTCGCCGCGCGTCTGGGTGTTGCGTCCGATGTTGGCGCGGTCCTGCTTGGCGCGCATCCGGCCCAGCGCGACGGGGTTGACATATTCAAGGTGAGAGGGGTTGAAACACAGCGACAGGTGCAGGTTCTGGCCCGATCGCGTGCGCCAGTCGCTGGAATAGCCCAGGTGGTACTTCACGTCGCCGCCGCCCATGTACAGCTCGGGGTCCACATCCTCAAACTCGCGGAAGATCTTCTGCGGGCTCTTGCCCAGGATGTTGGCCAGCACGTTCAGCCGGCCGCGGTGGGCCATGCCGATGACGATCTCGCGTACGCCCTGCTCGCCGGCGTGCTCAAAGCACAGGTCCAGCAGCGGGATCAGCGTCTCGCCGCCTTCAAGCGAGAACGACTTGGCACCGATGAACTTCCGCTGGATGAACTCCTCGAACAGCGTCGCGTCGGTCAGGCGCGTGAGGATGCGGATCTGCTCCTTGCGCGAGAGCTGGATGGCGTTCTCGGATTCTTCCATGCGGCGCTGGAGCCATTGCCGCGTGGCCAGGTCGTCGATGTGCATATGCTGCACGCCGATCTGCCGGCAGTAGGTGTTGTGCAACTGCTTGATGATGCCGCGCAGCGTACGCGTGCGGTCGCCGGGCACGGTCGAGGTGGTGACGAAGGGCAGGTCCAGGTCCGACTCGGTAAAGCCGTAGTAGTCAGTGGTCAGTTCGACCGGCGGGGTCGGCGGGCGATCGTCCAGCGGGTTAAAGTGCGCCAGGTAGTGGCCGAGCATCCGGTAGTTACGGATGAGCATGTCCACGCGGTGCTGCAGGGCGCGCTGCTCCTGACCGCTCTGGGCAATTGCCGCGCCGCTGACGGATGCAGCCTGGCCGTTGGGTGTCGCCGGGGCTGTCGCTTGACTCCTGGCGGGCTCGAAGATGCTGCGCGGGACAAAGCTCGGGCCGATCTTCCCGGCCCGGCCGTTCATCTGCGAACTCCACGCCTGGAACATGTCGCGCCACTGCTCGTCGACCGAGGCGGGGTCGGCGAGGTATCGCTCGTATTGCAGTTCGGCGTAGGCGAGGTTGCCGGGGGTCAGATCTGGCAGGTGGGACATGGTCGACTTCGCTCCGACACTTGTGGCCGGCGTTTATTGGTGGGCAGGAGACGTTCCCCTCTTCATCGGGCATCGGCCCGATCCGACCGGCGATTTCGCGCCAGCGCGCGATTCTCAGATTCTACCCGTTTGATCGACGCAGGCGAGCCCACCACCGGCCCACTATGCTAAAAACATCTTTCATCGCTTCATCACGCTTCGGGTATCTCCCCATAACCAACGCGGTCTTATGCCAAACCCCTTCCAGCCCGATACCCTCGCCTTTATCGTCCTCCTCGGGCTAATCGCCGGCACCCTCGGCGGGATGCTCGGCGTCGGCGGCAGCGTCGTCATGATCCCCGGCCTGGCCATGTTATTCGGCACCGGCGAAAACCAGCACCTTTACCAGGCCTCGGCCATGGCCGTCAACGTCGCCGTCGCCATCCCCGCCACCCTGCGACACCGACAGGCCCGCATGATGGTCCCCGCGGTCATCCGCTGGATGCTGCCCCTGTCGCTGGTGACCATCGTGATGGGGGTCTGGGCGAGTAACCTGCCGATCTTCAAGGATGAGCAAGGCGGCCTCTGGCTTGGCCGGGTGCTGGCGATGTTTCTGGTTTACGTCATTGTCCTGAACATCAGAAAACTCATCCGTTCGCAGGCCCAGATCGAAGCCGATCGCAGCCAGGACGCCCTGATCACCCCCATGCGCAGCGGTCTGGTCGGTGCGGTGATGGGCTCGACCGGCGGGCTGCTGGGCATCGGCGGCGGCGGACTGGCTGTGCCCCTGCAACAGACCCTGATCAAACTCCCCCTACGCAACGCCATCGCCAACTCCGCGTTCGTCATGGTCTTCAGCGCCATCCTCGGTGCCGCCTACAAAATCGCTACGCTCGATGGGCACCATTACGATGACGTTGTGCTAGCTCGGCCGGCGTGGCAGACCGCCCTTCTCTTGGCCGCAGTACTCGCTCCAACCGCGATCCTCGGCGCTCGACTGGGCGCAAAGCTCACGCATACTCTCCCGCTGAATCAGGTTCGCATCGCTTTTGTCCTGATGATGATCGTCGCGGCGTGGAAAATGGCTGCCCTGCCGATCTGACAGGCTGATAACCGTGATCCCTTCGCTGCGACAGCCGCAGCCCCCTTAATTCACTCGCCGGGGCCGATCCTCAGGCATATCCTTTGCTGATTCGTGCACAAGCACCCGTTCCGGAGAACACCCGTGGTCAAATTCGTCAACAACCTCAAGACCGCCATGCTGCTGGGCCTGCTCTTTGCGGTCGTCCTCGCCGCCGGCTTTGCCATCGGCGGGCAGCAGGGCCTGATCCTCGCCTTCGTGCTGGGCCTGGTGATGAACTTCGGCGCCTTCTTCTTCAGTGACAAGATCGCCATGGCCGCGATGCGCGGGCAGCAGGTCGATGAGCACTCGGAGTACGCCGAGCTGGTCCACATGGTCAACAACCTGGCCGACAACGCCGGCCTGCCACACCCGCGGGTGTACGTCTGCCCGCAGCAGACGCCCAACGCCTTTGCCACCGGCCGAAGCCCGAAGCACGCCGCCGTCGCCGTCACCCAGGGCGCTTTTGAACTCCTGACCTTTGAGGAACTCAAAGGCGTCATGGCCCACGAACTGGCGCACATCAAGAACCGCGACACGCTCACCAGCACCATCGCCGCGACCATCGCCGGGGCGATCAACTTCATGACCTACATGTTCATGTTCGGCGGCCGAAACCGCGACATTCACCCGGCGATCCAGATCGCGATGCTGATCCTGGCGCCCATCGCCGCGGGCCTGATCCAGATGGCCATCAGCCGAAGCCGTGAATTCGTCGCCGACGCCGACGGTGCCGCGATCGCCGGCTCGCCCAACGGCCTGATCAGCGCGCTGCAGAAACTCGACAACTACAACCACCGGATGCCCCTGCAAGCCGCGCCGACCCAGAACCACATGTTCATCGTCCAGCCGCTCACCGGTGCGTCGCTGTCGAACCTGTTCTCCACTCACCCGCCGACGGAAAAGCGCATCGAGAAGCTGCGTCAGGCGTAAATTAGAAAACAGCACAATATAAAGAAGCCCACGCTGTGACGGTGTGGGCTTCTTTACTTGAATAGATCAACTCTCGATCATGCGCTTAATCAGCTCGATAAACCGCTCGCCGCGCTGCTCGTAGTTTTCAAACTGGTCCCAAGACGCGCAGGCGGGCGAGAGCAGCACAACATCCCCCGGCACGACACGCTTGCCGATCTCCGCGACCGCGGTCTGCAAATCACCGCAACGCACAACCTGAGCAGACCCCGCAGGCCAACTCACCCCACCACAACTACTCGGCCGATCCACCCCGGCGGAGGCCGCTTCAGCGGCCGTGTCCGCCAATTCCGCAATCGTGTCGCCGGTCTTACCGATCGTATAAACGCCCTTGCATTTTTCTGAGGCCAACCCGGCGAGCGAAGCAAAATCACTGCCTTTGTCATACCCGCCGAGGATGAGATGAATGCCCGGCTTCGCATCGGCTTCCAAAAATGCCTCGATCGCCAATTTCGCCGCTTCAGGTGTCGTACACTTGCTGTCGTTGAAGTAGCGCACGCCGTTGTGCTCGGCGACGAGCTGAAGGCGGTGCGGCAGGCCGGGGAAAGTAGCGATGATCTCAGTAAGTTGGCGTGCCCCTGATATCTCGATACCGCTATTAATACAAGCTTTTGACACCACCAGATATGACAGCCAAGCGTTTTTCTGATTGTGTTCCCCAGGCAGTGGACTAATCTTTTCAAATTGATGCGTATCTGAACGATTCGCATAATCCAAAAAATCAGAAATGGGTTTCTGTCCAAACATTGCTTCAATGCTATCGATCGAAAAAACTACATCACCGCTACACTGATCCGAAATCAACTGACGCTTAGACCCGACGTATCCCTCCATCGACCCATGCCAGTCCAGGTGGTTCGGGCTGATGTTCGTGATCACCGCGATGTGGGGGGACCAGCCGGGGAAATGCGCATCCTTCTTCAAACGTTCGAGCATGAAACTCGACAACTCCAGCACGACCCAATCGTCTTCGCCGATCTCTTCGAGGTGGGGCAGCAGCGAGCCGCCGATGTTGCCGCCGACCCAGACGCGGGGGGATGGCCGATGGGCGATGGCTGATGGGGGATGGACTGACAAAGTTGCATCTTTCTGCTTTCCATCCGCCATCCGCCATCCGCCATCCGCCATCACCTTCCCCAGCACATGACCGATCATCGCCGTCACCGTCGACTTGCCCGCGGACCCCGTCACGCCGATCGTCCTGAAACGATTCGGCAGACGCTGCACCAGCAGACGCATCTCTGTCGTCACCTCGATACCCGCGCGCTCCGCGGCCTGCACATAAACATTGCCCGGCTTCACCGCGGGGTTCACGACAACCAGGTCACAACTGGTGAAATCGCTCTCGCGGTGTTCGCCAAGCCGCAGCGTGACCCGGCCCTGATCGATCAGGTTCTGAAGCTCCGCGATGCTTTTACTCAGCTTCTCGGCAGGGTCCTGATCGGTGACCAATACGCTTGCGCCCCGACCAACTAGAAAACGCGTCACACCCACGCCGCCACCGAATCGGCCCAGGCCCATGACCACGACGCGCTGACCCACAAACTCCGCAGGATCTCTCATGGGCGCGAGTATACGAGACTTTCGTTGTCGAAAGACAGCACGCGAAGGGTTGACGGGTGCTAAGCCGCGAGCGGCTGCTGACATCATTTACGCTGCTACTTCTTCGCGTCGACGACCAGCGGCTTCTCGAACATCTCTTCCTGACCTGCCTGGAGGAAGGAGACGATCGGTGTGCCGGCCGGGACCTGGAAGAAGAGGTACATGGTCTCGCCGTCGGCGAAGGTGGGCAGTTCGCTGGCGCTCAGGCCGCCGGTGGCTACGCCGCTGCCACGGATGTCGATATCCATGTTGTCCTTACGGTCCAGCACGTAGCCGATAGCGTTGTGCGCGTTGCCGTTGGCGTCCTTGACTTGCATCGGGTTAAGGTTCTTGGCCAGTCCGATCGCGGCACCGTAGAGCGACTGGGCCCGCTGGGGGTCGAGCTGGATACGGACCAGGCGCGAGTCTTTGGGCACCCAGATTTCGCTGATGGTGCTCTTCTGGCCACCGCGACCGGGCTCGACGTTGTCGTCCTTGCCTTCGCGCAGGGTCCATCGTTCGGAGGATTGGTCGGATTCAATAGAGGTCGAGGTCGCTCCGCCGAAGGATCGC
>JBGSTE010000519.1:0-2690 GCA_041736655.1 Phycisphaeraceae bacterium
TTAAAGGTTCGCTTCGCTGAGGCACAGTCCCAGGGCGACCGCCCAACCGGGCTGCGGCTGGTTGATGTCGATGCCGACGGGCGTGAGCCCGGGTGTCCGCATGACACGCGCCAAGGGATCGCCGACGAAGGTCGGCACGCCGAAGGCGTGGGCGATCGCCTCGGCGACCAGTCGCTGTTGTGCCTCGCCACCGAGCAGGACCACCCGGCTCACCGGCGCATCGGGCCGAACCGAGTCGTGATACCGCACGGTCATACGGATGCCGTCGACCAGCGTATCCAACGTCTCGTCGAGCTCGGATAACTCGGCGGGTTTTTCGATAAAGCCACGCTCCCGCCGTTCGCTGTCGGTGCCTGTTTGATGCAGCAACTGCGCGGTGGAAGGTTTGCCGACCAGCGCGGCGCGGAGTTGCTCGGCCCGCTGCTGCTCGGCAGGCGAGGGGAACGGCCGGGCCGCCTGCGGGTTCTTCGCTTCACGGATGCGGGCCAGCCGGGCCTCGGCAAAGTCCATCTTGTGCTCACGGGCGTGACGCAGCGTCAAGTCGTCGCCTGAAGCGCTGATGTTCCGCGCCAGCATGATCTCCTGGTCGCGGATGATGACCAGCTTCGTCGCCGCTGCGCCGATGTCGACAAAACAGCGTGCCTCGGTCTTGTCCGCGTCACGGCGGTTGTACAGCTCGGCAAAGCCGCGTGCGATACACACCGGCTCGCTGTGCATGCCTACGACTTCGAGCTTGGCGTTCGTGGCGATCTCGAGGTAACGCATGACAACCGCACGGCTGGCGGCCATGCAGATCACCCGCTGCCGCGTCGATCCGTCACGCACGACCGAGCCGACCCGCTGGTTACGGATCACCATGCGAGACGGGTCCTTCTCCATCACCGTCTGCAGGTGCAGGTTGACCTGCTGGTTGATGTCGTCGTTCTCGTTGCACTGGAGTTCAAAGGTGCTCACCAGCGTCTGAAACGCCGGGATCGCGCACATGACGCGCTTACCTTTGAACGGTTGCTGGCGGATGAGTTCCTTGACCGCGTCGGCCATGAAGGCGTAGCGCGCGGCGCCGTCCTTGCGGGCCGACTCAGGCACGACCACCGATGCCGCACCGATCAACTGCGTCGTCTGCCCCGTGGTAGAGATCTGCAACAGCTTGAGCGAGTCGACTCCGAAGTCGATCGCGATCGGCGTGATCCGGGTCTTGTTGATTCCAAATGCCATGCCGGTTTCCGCCTCCAAGCGGGCCATCGAGGGTCATCGCGGGTCGCTGACTTGCGCCAAACGACCCCGCTATGGGCTGCATCGACGATCGACCGGCTGTGGTTTAGGGCCTTCCCAGGTTCGCTTGGCGTTGCAACCGATCCCGGCGTGTCAGGCCCACTGCCCGCGGACGGTTGTAACGGTTGTGACGGTTGTGCGGGCAACGGTGGAACGGGCTTGCCGCCTGTCATCATTTCTGTCCGCGAGTAAAAAGACAGGCTGCAAGCCTGTCCTACCCGCCAAACGCCCGCTACCATGACCCACCCATGCAGGAACTGACCCCCAGACAGATCGTTGAAGCGCTGGACACCCACATCATCGGCCAGCAGGACGCCAAGCGCGCCGTCGCGGTGGCCATCCGCAACCGCTGGCGTCGGCAGCAGCTCAAGGCCGACATCGCCGCCGAGGTCTACCCCAAGAACATCATCATGGCCGGGCCCACCGGCTGCGGGAAGACCGAGATCGCCCGACGCCTGGCCAAGCTCACCGCCGCGCCCTTCATCAAGGTCGAAGCCAGCAAGTTCACCGAGGTCGGCTACCACGGCCGGGACGTCGAGTCCATGATCCGCGACCTCTTGGACCACGCCATCTCGCTGGTGCGTTCCGAGCAGGCCAAGATCGTCAACGAAAAGGCAGAAGAGGCCGCGCTCGATCGCCTGGTTCAACTGCTGCTGCCAGCGCCGACCAAGCCCATGCCGCAGCACGTCGAAGACCCCGACCACCCCTCGGCGGAAGGCTGGGTAGCGACCGAAGACTCCACCGAAGCGCGCGACAGGCTCAAGCAGCGCCTGCGTGAGCAGATCAAGTCCGGGGCACTGGACGACAAAGAAGTCGAGATGAACATCACCAGCCGGCCGCAGACCTCGGTGCTGTTTGCGAACATGGGCCTGGACCAGATGGACCCCTCGATGTCGGACATGTTCCAGAAGCTCATCCCCGAGCAGAACAAGCGTAAACGCCTGAAAGTCAGCGATGCCCGGCGGATCCTCATCGAGCAGGAAACCGACAAACTGCTGGACGAGGACAAGATCATCGCCGAGGCGGTCGATCGTACACAGCACGCGGGCATCATCTTCCTGGACGAGATCGACAAGATCGCCAGCCCCGAAGGCGCGGGCGGCGGCAAGGGCAGCCCCGATGTCTCGCGCCAGGGCGTGCAGCGTGTCCTCTTGCCGATCGTCGAGGGCTCGGCCGTCAACACCCGCCACGGTATCGTGCACACCGACCACATCCTCTTCATCGCTGCCGGCGCGTTCCACTTCGCCAAGGTCAGCGACCTGATGCCCGAGCTGCAGGGCCGCTTCCCCATCCGTGTCGAGTTGTCGCCATTGACGAAAGAAGATTTTGTCCGCATCCTCACCGAGCCCAAGGGCGCGCTGACCGTGCAGCAGGCGGCGCTGCTGGGCGTCGAGGGTCTGGAGGTCACGTTCGACCCG
>JBGSTE010000556.1:0-4459 GCA_041736655.1 Phycisphaeraceae bacterium
CCGCGCAGACGCCGGACCGCGTCGCCGGGCCGGCCGCGCTTGCCGCTGCCAACAGCCCCGAACGCAAGCTCGAAGGCGAAGCCAAGGACCAGTTCGAGCTGGGCATGCAGCGGCTCGAAGCGGGCGACTATGTTGTCGGCCGGGCGCTCTTAAGTGAACTACTCTTCCGCGACGGTGCACTACCCCGCAATGAAGCACAGGGCGTACGTGAACGGCTGACGGCCCTGAACGAGCAGCACGTCCTCGCCCGCGGCACGCGCTCCAGCGAACAGATCAACGCCGACCCGATCCTTGCGATCCACAAGGTCCAGGGCGGCGAGTACCTCTCGAGCATCGCCAACACCTACCGCACGCCGTATCAACTGATCGAGCGCATCAACAGCGTCAAGGCCGAGCGCTTGCAGGCCGGCCAAGCCTTGCAGGTCATCAAGGGCCCGGTGCACGCACGCGTCGACAAATCCGACTACCGCATGGACCTGTACGTCGTCGACGGCGACGGCCTGCCGATCTACCTCAAGTCTTTCACCGTCGGCCTGGGCGAGTTCGACTCGACACCCATCGGCCAGTACCGCATCAAGCCCGGCTCCAAGGTCGGCCCCGACGCCGCGGGCGGCAAAGGCCCGTCCTGGCGAAACCCCCGCACCGGCAAGGTCTACGACTCGGCCGACCCGGACATCCCCATCGGCGAGTACTGGATGGCCCTCGAAGGCATCGACGAGAAAACCAAGGGCAAAGACGGCTACGGCATCCACGCGACCAACGACCCCAACTCCATCGGCCGACAGGAATCCATGGGCTGCATCCGCATGCGCGATTCGGATGTCGACCAGGTGTTTTACACGCTGTTTGAAGGCGCGAGCACGGTGGAGATTGTGCCGTGATCAAGCCTTTAGCTTTTAGCCTTTAGCTATTGGCCATTCACAATCATGTATGCCTGCTTCAGCTAATGGCTAAATGCCAACGGCTAACGGCTTTTCACAGCCCCGACGACATCCAGCTCTGATCCTCTTCCTTCGTCTTGGGAAGATGGATGCCGCATTCCTGCGCCAGCCCGCCGAAGCGGCCGTCGCGCTCGTTCATGCCCTCGGTGATCGGGCGGGTCGAGTGTGTGTCGCCGATGGACTTGTAGCCCTGTTCGTAGAGCGGGTGGTACGGCAGGTCGTGCTGCTTGAGGTAGCTGTGCACATCCTTCGTCGACCAGTTGAGGATCGGGTGGACCTTGTACACGCCGTCCTGTTTTTCAACCGGCCGCAGGGTCTTGCGGTGGTCGGTCTGATCGGCCCGCAGGCCCGCGAGCCAGGCAGTGACGTTCAACTCTTCGAGCGCCCGTTGCAACGGCTCGACCTTGAAGACCTGGTGGTAATGGTCCAGGCCTTCGACATACTCCCACGTTCGGCCGTGCAGCGCCTCGTAGCGCGCGGGCGTGATGCGGGCGGTGTAGACCTTGAGGTTCAGCGCCAGTCTGTCGGTGAGGTCTTTGACGAACTTGTAAGTTTCGGGGAAGAGGTAGCCGGTGTCGATGAGGATGATGGGGATGTTGGGAGCGACGCGCGTGGCCAGGTGCAGCATCACCGCGGACTGGGCCCCGAAGCTGGAGGTCATCGCCAACCCATCGCCGAAAGCATCAAAGGCCCAGCGGATCACGTCCTCCGCCGGCTTAGCTTGGAGCTGGGCGTTGACGGCGTCGAGTTGGAGCGTGGAACTGGCTGTCACAGGCGGCATGGTCGGTTTGTCCGTTCAGCCACACATCATAGGCAATTCAAACGCAACGCATCAGGCCAGCGCGCTTTGGCGGGATGGACAAACGCTCTACAATGCTGCAATGACAGACGCATTTCTGGCCTTAGGCAGCAACCTCGGCGACCGCGACGCCGCCCTGCGCAGCGCGCTGCGGGCGATCGCTGCGCTGGCCGACACGCGCCTGCTGGCCCAGTCGCCGATCTACGAGACGCAGCCGTTAGGCCCGCAGGACCAGGGGCCGTACCTGAACATGGCGACGCACATCCGCACTCAATTACAGCCGATCGAACTTGTCCGGCAGTTTCAAACGATCGAGCGTGAGCTTGGCCGGGCCAAGCCCAGCGACCGCCGGCACTGGGGCCCACGCGAGATCGACATCGACCTGCTGCTCTTTGGCGAAGAGGTCATCCACACCCCAACGCTGACCGTCCCGCACCCGGGCCTGCACGAGCGCTGGTTCGTGCTCAAGCCGCTTTCGGATATCGCACCGCAAGTCGTGCACCCATTGCTGGGCCGATCGATCCTCGAACTGCTCAGCGCGGTTGATGCGTCCGCAGTCGTCACGGAGGCCCGGCCGTGAGCGAGCCGACGCTGTACATCAACGAGTTGTTTTACTCACTGCAGGGCGAGTCGACGTACGCCGGCCTGCCCTGCGTGTTCATCCGTCTGCGCGGCTGCCACCTCCGCTGCCGGTACTGCGACACCGAGTACGCGTTTCATGAAGGCGACAAGCGGACGATCGAGACGATTATCGATCAGTGTTTTGCGCTCACGGCTGGCCAAGACAACTGCGACCTGTACGAAGTCACCGGCGGCGAACCGCTCTTACAACGCAACGTCCACCCGCTGATGTCGCGCCTCTGCGACCTGGGCAAGACCGTGCTGATCGAGACCAGCGGGGCCTGCGACATCGGCCCGTGCGACCCACGCGTCATCCGCATCATGGACCTCAAGACCCCCGGCAGCGGTGAAGTAGAGCGCAACGATTGGTCGAACATCGACAAGCTCACCAAGCGTGATGAAGTGAAGTTCGTACTCACCTCAAGAGCGGATTACGACTGGATGGTCCAGGTGCTGGAGAAATATCGGCTAAGCGAGAAGGTCAATGCCGTGCTGGTCAGCGCGGTGAACGAAGTGAAGCCGGGCCTGGAGATCATGGGCGTGCCGGGGCTGGCGATCCGCGATCTGGCGGAGTGGATCCTCGCCGACCGCCTGCCGGTGCGATTGCAGACGCAGTTGCACAAGCTGGTGTGGGATCCCGCGACGCGGGGGGTGTAGGGCAGTTGGGAGTTGGGATTTGGGGATTAGGTTTTGGGGCGCACCACGCAAGCGGAATAGATCCATATCGTATATGACTTGCCAGCCTTTGATCGGGCATCCCATGCGGCCAAAGTAATAGTCGCACCCTAAATCCCAACCCCCAAATCCCAATCCCCATGCGCATCGCCCTGACCAAAACCTTCGGCTTCGAGGCCGCCCACTTCCTGCCCTGCTTCCCCGACGGGCACAAGTGTCGGCGGATGCACGGCCACTCGTTCAAGATCGACGTCGTTGTCGAGGGCGAACTCGACCCGATCAAGGGTTACCTCATCGACTTCGCCGACGTGAAGCAGGCGACCAAGCCGATTGAAGACGCACTGGATCACCGCGTACTCAACGAGATCGAAGGCCTGCAGAACCCGACCGCCGAGTTGCTGTGCAAGTGGGTCTGGGATCGCCTCAAGCCGACGCTGCCGCTGCTCTCTTGCGTGCGCGTTCACGAGACCTGCACCAGCTCGGCCGAGTACCGCGGGCAGTGATTATTATAAATCGAGCCTTTCATCTTCATGGGTGCCCGGGCCGCTTGCCGGCCCGGTCGCGTGAAGGCGGAATCCTCCCGGCCGGCAAGCGGCCGGGGCACCCGATTCTTATTCGATAACACTCAAGAAACTTCGCTGATCCCCAACCCTTGCAGGCGTTTGAGGATCGTTGCGCTGTCCGCCACGCGGTCCTTGGGCTGGGGCGCCGCCAACTCGCGCACAAGCCGGTTGGTCAGCACCGACTCGAGCGTGTGTGAGCGGGCGGGGTTAAATCGCTCGACTTCTTCGATGAGCACGTCGATGGCCCGGTCGAGCATGTTCAGCAGCACCGCCGGTCGTTTGGCCGCGTTGCCGGTCATCTGCCGCAGCACGACCGACAACGACGAGGGCAGCAACCCGGCCACGATCTCGCCGCGCGTCTGTGCAGCGCGCTTGAGCAGTTCTTCAAAGCGATCGACATCCGCCGCACGCACGACATCTGCGCTGAGCGTCTGCTGCACCAGCCTCGCGCGGTGCTTGAGGTAGTTGTAGCGGACGACCAGGCTTCGGCTGATCGGCGCGGGGTCGATCGGCCGGTCATAGCAAGGGCGCAGAACATCGGGCAGTTGCTCGATCGCACCCGCGTCAAGCCGGCGGGCACGGCCGGTGCGCGGGATCGCGCGGAGGATCACTTCGTCCGCATCCTCGCGGTCAAATATCGGCGAGGCGACGACCTCGATCGCAATCAATAGCGCCCGGCGGGCCCGCGCTTCGTGAATCGCGCGGTAGATCGTCGAGCGCGTCTTGCCAAAACGCCGACACAAGCGACCGACACCGATGCCGCCGCGGTACGCTCGGTCGATCACACGCTTGTCGCGCTCACTCAAAGGCCCGGCCCGGTCGGCGAACACCGCGGCCCCCGCGTGCGTGCGGTCGTGCTC
>JBGSTE010000610.1:0-3356 GCA_041736655.1 Phycisphaeraceae bacterium
AGTTTCTCGCTGATGATGTACGCCCACTACACGCTGTTCCTAACCGACTCGGCTAGGCAAGCCATGATCAACTGGTGGCTTTCCACCGCACTGGGCAGACGTGCCGCTGGCGGGCGCGGGCTGCTGATGCCGGGCCTGGGCCTAAGCGCCTTGCTTGGCTACGGCGGGATCATCGCCTTGATCGGCATCGCCCGCGACGGCGTCAACTACAAAGCGGTCATGGACGTCTTCCACCTCGTCAGCCCATACGCAAGCTTTTTCATCTGGCTCGCCTGGGCAGCCTTTGCGATGATGCTCTTCCTGCGGTTTGTTGCACGCAGCAAGTACCAGGCAGGCGACTGCGCTTACTTCTACCGCCCTGCCCCGGCTGTCCTGCTGGTCCTGCCGATGATCTGCCTCCTCAACGGCTTTGCCCCGTACGTCGGGCTCAAGACGCATAACGCCTATGCCATGTTCTCGAACCTGCGGACCGAGGCGGGCGTCAACAACCACCTGTTCCTGCCGACCTCGCTAAGGGTGGTGGACTACCAGGACGATGTCGTGGTTGTAATCACTTCGAACCACCCGAATATCAAACCGAGCAACCCCGGCGAACGGATGACCTGGTTTGATTTCCGTCGCCGGCTGATGAAATCACCCAAGGACGTGGCGATCACCTACCAGCGAGGCAGCGAGCCGGTGAAAACGCTGGACATGCAGAGCATCCGAGAGGACCCGTCGCTGGCTCCACCGCCGTGGATCGCACGGGTGACGCTCAATTACAAACTGGTCCCGCCTGATGACGGGCCTTGCCTGTGCCGACACTGAGGCCGGTTAAAGTTGGAAACAAATCCAGCGTGATCAGAGCGTCGCCGAGGTGAACGGCAGCAGGCCCATGTAGCGGGCTCGCTTGATGGCCTGGGAGACGATGCGCTGCTCGCGGGCGGTCAGGCCGGTCTTCTTTCGGCCCTGAATCTTGCCGTTGGGCGTGAGGAAGCGTCGGAGGTCTTCGCTCTGCTTATAGTCGCAGTAGATCATGCCGTTGCTGGAGAGGACAACGACTTTCTTGGGCGGGGTGGTGTTGTACTGGGCGGCAAACTGGCTCATGGCGTGTCTTTCCGTCGTGGGTGGGTAGCCCCCCTGCTTGTCGGCCAACACGGCCGATCCGAGGCGGGCGACGGGGATCGAGCCACACAGTGTAGCGGGGGCCAGCGGGCTTGCCAAATGCTGCTGTCCGCGATTGAAAACAGCCGCAGACCTACGGACTCCGTACAAGATCGCTACGGATGACGATTCGCCAGCGGCCTGCTTCCGCGTCCGGAGCCCGTAGGTCTCCGGCTATTTCACTTACACAATCGACATCGGGGCCTTGTCCGCCTCGCTGATGAGCCAGTCGATCTTGCCGCCGCCCTGTTCGATGATCCGCTCGCGGTAGATCGGCAGGAACGGCCGTTCGGTGTTCGTATGCCCGGCGAGGATCACGACCTTGCCCCGCTGATAGAGGTCGAGCACTTGGTGGTGCTGCATCTCGCCGGTGATGTAGGCGTCGGCGTGGGGACAACTTTCAAATAACTTGCCACCGGCACCGACACACACGGCGATGGCGTCGACAAGGTTTGCCTCGTCAGGTTGATCTCCGTACTTCGGAGGTACAGCGGCCTTGACCTTGTTGATGCCCAGCACACGCTTGACACGCAGGATCAGCGTTTCGGCGGTAATTGGCTTCTTGAGGTGGTGCAATCTCCCGGGTGTTTGAATTGCACCCAGCGGCTCGGGCTCGGAAACCAGATCAAGCACATCGATTGCCGGTTCTTCATAGGGATGTGTTTCACGAATCGCTTTTATCACAAGCCCAAGCCAGAGTGAGGTGCAGATCATTTCAATTCTGACTTCTTCAACAGATTCGAGTTTGCCCGGCTCGCCGATGAACGGGTGCGTTCCTTCGCGACCCTTGAACGTGCCGATACCTTCAATGTTGAATGAACATTCGGAGTAACGCCCGATCGACCCCGCGCCCGCATCGCCCATTGCTTTTCTGACTTTATTGGCGTAAGCGCGTGGAACGTAAACAACAACCTTAAATCGATCTGACTGAGGCCAGTCGGGCGCCCCGAGCGAGTAGCGATCGTGATGTGCGCCCAACCCGTCGCACAGCCAGTCATTCATCCCCGGCCGCACCGCGTCCAGCGCCGTGTGCGGGCTGTACACCGCGATGCCTTGACGCACCGCTTTCGCCAGCATCGTCTCCTTCCAGTCCCGGTCGGCCAATCGCTTGAGCGGGTGAAAGATCGGCGGGTGGTAGGCGACGATGAGCTGGCACTTGTGCGCGATCGCTTCGTCCAGCACGGCCGGGGTCAGGTCGATGCACATCAGCGCCTTCTTGATCGGCTTGCCGTCGCCGGCCAGGTGCACGCCGACCTGGTCCCAGTCTTCCGCCAGGCCCTCCGGGGCAACCGCCCTGAACACCGTTAACAGTTCGTTGAGCTTCATAGACCAGCCAGCATACCGCTCATAGCCGGGATTGTGCAGGCTCGCGCCAAGCATGGTCGATAACTAAGGGGCTTTCTAGTTTTACCTTTGCAGGAATTGGCCCCATGACGCCGCGACCCAAGCCGACCCCCGGAATCAATGCCGGAATGAGCCCCGGAATCAATGGCGGAATCAATCCCGCAGCAACGCAAGGCCAACCCACAGGCCCGACGCCAGCCGAGCTCCTGGCGAAGATGCCGCGTCGGCCGATGAGCGCCGAGCAGCAAGCCGCCGCGCTAGAAAAAGTCCAACAGCAGGCGACGCAGCGCGTCAAGCTTGGCCAACAACTCTTCGAGGCCGCCGACGCCCGGCTCAAGCAGCACCAGCAGGTCCTCAAAGAAATCCAGGACCAGCAGCAGATCCTCCGCGACCAGGTGCAGCAGGACGTCGCCAAGTCGCTGCAGACCTACGACCAGTGGATGGGCAAGATTGACGAGAGCTTCACCAAGGCCATCAGCGAGCTGAATCAACGGCTCGATGCGCTCGAATCACGATTTGAATTTTCACGCGGCGACATGGAGCGGATGATCGGCAAGGCCGCCGCGTTGCTCGAACAAACCCAGGGCCTGCTGGCGGATGCGTTCGGCGATGAAGCGGTGGCGGGTGGCCCGTTGCCCGAGTTGATCGGCGGCGACCTGTACAGCGACTTCGAGGCATCGAACGACCACGTCAACGTTGCCGACCACGACACCGAGGTATTGGAAGTGGAGATCGTCGAGCCGGGCGATCGCGCCGGTTCGGGCAGGGACACGATGCCGATCGACGCCGAAAGCACGCGCGAGGCGGACGACGTGTTTGGCGAAGTGCTCCGCCGGCTGCGTTCGCAAGTCGACGACGGCGGCCACGCG
>JBGSTE010000642.1:0-4856 GCA_041736655.1 Phycisphaeraceae bacterium
GAGCACCGCGGCGCTGTCGCCGCCGACGAAAAGCTCGAGCTGTCCTTCACAGATAATCGTTGCGTTTTCGGTGAGTTTGCCCGCGACGATGACTTCGCACACGCCGCGCAGTTCGAGCGTGCTGTCGAGGTCGCCGAGGATGTGGACGATGCTGTCGCCGCGGATTTCGAGGTCGGCCAGCGCGTCGCCCTGGATGCGGACGTTGCCCCGGCCGTCGACGAAGATGGGGTCGCGCAGGTCCGCAACGTGATCGATCGCCCAGGCGAGCCCGCGCGTCGAGCCGGTGTGCCAGTACGCCCGGCTGCCATAAAAGCTGTCGCGGTGCGTCGAGCCGTGATGCCCGACCGCACGCTCTACCGCTTCCCACCGCTGGCGGTAGAGGCTCAGGCGTTGTTGCCGGCGTTGATCCGCGTCTTCAATTAGACCCAACCCGCTCAGCAACGGGTCAAAACGATCGATCGCCTGCGTGGTGATGTGCGGGCTTATTCGCGCGTTCATCGTCACCGGCTGGCGCGTGGCCGGCTCATCGGCTGCGGGCGTTGTGCAGCTACTGAGCGCGACAAGCCCGAGCATCGCAAGAGCCAGGCAAGACAGGACAGATTGGCATCGGGTTCGGCGCAAGCCGGGATTATAGCCGTGTTGGCGATGGGTTCCGGGGCAGAACTGGGTTGTGGGTCAGCTTGAATTGGATGACATGGTGGGACAGGCTTCCAGCCTGTCATGGGGTTTCTGGTGATTACAAAAGGACATGACAGGCTGGAAGCCTGTCCCACCTTTAAAACTGACCCAAAATCAGAACTATGCAGCAATGCGAAAGTGCGCTTGGCGGAGCGGGGACTGAGGTACAATCGTCATCACGAGGTTCTTCAATCGCCTTAGCCATCGGCCCCGTTCACACTCCACCCCGGCGACAACGCGATGACAACTATCGCCCGGCCCCATGACGCGTCCCACAAGGCCTGTGCCTTGCTGCGCGCTTTCACGCTCATCGAGCTGCTGGTGGTTATCTCGATCATCGCGGTGTTGATCGCGCTGCTGTTGCCCGCGCTGGCCGCAGCGCGCGAGTCGGCCCGGCTGAGCCAGTGTCTTGCCAACGAGAACCAGGTCGCCAAGGCGTCGATGGCCTTTGCCGCGGATGAAAGCAAGGGCCGGCTGATCCCTGCGCGGTTTAACGGCTCGACGTTTGCAAACATGACGCTCGCCGCGTCGAGTAAGGCGGGCATCGTGACCGGGACATGGGCGGCCGGGGCCGAGGAGTTTGCGGATTACGGCTACCCGATCGAGCTGTGGGGCGATCCGGGCCGCGATGACTTTAAGCCGCACTACCAGTTGGGCACCGCAGAAGCGCCCAACCCGTTTACGAATGTCGTGCACGGCTACCAGTACTTCGCGGGCATGTCGTTCTGGTCCAACGTGCCCGGTGCGCCGGCCAAGGTCAACGGGCTAAGCCCCATCGATCTGGATGACATGAGTTCCGAGAAAACCCTGGTGGCAGACATGCTCTTCCGCGACAACACCCGGCCGTGGGGCGATTTGTCGGCTATGTCGGCGACTAATCAGGAGGTCTGGGCCGGCTCACCGGCGCACGGCAAAAACGGCGAAAACCCCAAGGGCGGCAACCACCTCTTCGCCGATGGCTCGGGGAGCTGGATCGCATTTGAAGAGACGCGCGAGTTACAGTCGCACATGGCCGGTCGAAAGTTTTACTATTTCCAGCAAGACCTTGGCGAGCAGATCCCGCCTTTGCCTTAATTCACAAGCGCGATCCGGCTCAAAGCATCATCTTTACGACCCAGGTTGCTGCGGGCCAAATCCACCAGGCCGCGAAGCACATGGCGATAATTGACAGACCGGGCCAGACCCTCTGTCGTCTTTGATGGATGGATCGAACGCCGAAGACGAGCACGATCAGCATCAACGTGGCCATTTCGATCAGCAGAACAAGCGACCCCGTCAGGTTGACTCCGACGAAGAATCGCAACGCGAGCACGGGCAGCGCAAACAGCAGCGCCGCGGAAATCACGATCCATGGCGTGGTCCATCGGCGAAACCGACGCAGCGCGATCGCAACTGCGACCACCAGCGCCGCCAGCGCGATCGGCGCCAGACGCATCACCATCAGCAGGCTGCGCAGGTCCGCGTACGGATCGAACGGGCTGGGGTCTTCGATCAGGATCGCTCCATCGGCGTTCGCATTTTGATGAGAATTGCTTGCGTTAGGGGTTCGCAGTCGCGAAGGCGTGCGTTTGGTCGGGTCGGTCTGTTCCTTGTCAAACTCATCAACAAACCGACTGAGGTCGATATAGCTACCTCCGGTAATCGAGATCAGCCCGTAAAACCACGGCGAAACATAAAGCCAGAGTGATCGGCCGGTCTTTCGCTCGATGCACTCGACCTGTCCACGACAAGTGGACATGAGGAAGAATTGGTCGGTCAAAGTGATGAACGGGCTGCTGTCATCGTTCGGACGCAGGTGCGGCATGATGAGCAGCAGTGTGTTGCCGCGATCTTCGATACGCAGCCAGGTTTCCTTGCTGTAGAAAGGCGACTCGTTAAAGATGGTGACATCCGCGTCGCGATAGACTTCTTCGATGACGAGCTTGTTGGACGATGTGACTTCATCCGCCGTCACCGGGGAGCCGACAGAGTCAAAATAGGTCTCTGCGATGCGAACATAATCTGAGTTGGAATCACTGGCTTGCTGGACATGGACGGCAGAAAGACTGCCGTTGGCTTCAATCTGCCAGGCAAGCAGTTGTTCGTTATCGTTCCGGTCGATCGCATAGACCTCTGTGCCGTCGAAGGCGAAGGACAGGTGCGATCCTTCATTTTGCACCACATCGTGCCGACGCAGAACCTGACCGGTTATGAGATCGATGACCTGTACCGTGTGCACGATCGGATCGATAGGATCAGTCCAGCGATCCTCCGTGGTCATGACGCGATCGCCGACCAGCACCGAGTACAGGGATTGGGCTTGGACAGACCACAAAGGCTTTCCGCTTGACGAATCGATAGCGTAGAGTTTCTTATCGCCACTTAGCACAATCAGCCCTGGCCGCACCGCCAAGATCGAAGGGTACCCATCGCTCGTGATCGACCAACGCACCGCCAGCGTATCCCAGTCCAACAGACACAGCCCATCCAACCTGATCACGAGCAGCCCCGCATCACAAGCTCGGACACTCCGGTAACCGGGCCGCTCGGTGAGCCGACGCAGTACCCGGCCGGTGTCCAGGTCCAGCACGGTGATCGTCTGGTCGGCCTGGGTGAAATAGACCCGCCCGTCATGCTCGGCCACTGACCCGATGATGCCCCTCTGAAACCACATCGTTGCGGACGCGGGCAGGGCCATCGCACAGTGCGCTATGCCTGCCAAGCAACAAATCCAACGCGCTAGCCAGACGCGGGCATCATGTAATTTCATGACCTAGTTTCACATCGCATCATCAATATTGCAAGGGTTTTCCAATAATGAGAATGCGCTCAGTCGAAGGTCTTGGGTTTTAATCTGGTGGCGTATCGATTATCATTACCCATGAAGAGCGGCGGTTCTGGGGCCTATTCTGGATTCTGCCGATGGAACTTGTGGCGGGCCTACGCGTTCTAATGTTAACCATGATTGATTTTCCGAAGGTGGCACATGCGAAGACAAGTCCTTGATTTCCGGGCAGGCGCGTCCTGCATGGCGTGGTGCGTGGCTCTGTTGGCGGTCCTGTTCGGGCCGTCGGCGGGCGCGCTCGCTGAGCGGGAAGACCCGTACGAGGGCCTGGACCGCGAGCAGGTTCGTGTGTATCAGAACTACTCGCGCCTCTTCTGCACGCAGTTCTTCCGCTTTAATGAGACGCGGTTTGTGATCCTGCCCAACCACTCGCCGAGGCGCGAAAACTCCAGCGGCCGAACCTACGACGAGGCCGAGGCGGAGATGACACAGACCCGCGTTGTCGTCCGCGCCGGCGTGCGTTATGAAGAAAAAATCCTACCCCCGGCCGGGGAAGTGATCGCCTGGGCGATGGTCATCCCCGACATCGAAGTCGGGCACTATGGCCACATCAACTCGGTGGTCGTCGACAAAATCCTCGGCCCCGACGAAATGATCGTCCGCGACCTTCTGCTCATCCCGCCCGATCAGGTGGGCACCGAAAAGAACGAACTGCGGCGAGGCCTGCGCGATCGTCAACGGCAGTACGCCGGCAAACGCTACCGCCTGCTGGGCTTTGACACAGCGGGATTAATGGAGGGCCAAACCTATCTGGGCCCGGACAGAAAAGGCCTGCATATCGCGGTGATGAGCACGGACCCGGAGCATCGCTTCGTGCTGGTGGATTTCACGAAACTCGAGCGAACGAAAACCAACGAATTCACCGAGGTGCTGCGGTATGTCAAGCTCGAGCCGGCGGTCTTTATCGACATGGTGCGTGACAACCGCGAGCGTCACAACACCAAGGGCGACCGCGAGTCGCTGATCTCGCTTTACAAGCGATTTTACAGCCGATACTTGCCTAAGAAAGTGACGACTGAGCCGCAGATCGCGCCCGAAGAACCTAAACCCAAGCCCGAAATCCCGCAGCCCAAACCAGAGCCTGAACAACCCAAGCCTGAGCCCGAGCAGCCCAAGCCTGAGCAGCCCAAACCCGTAGAGCAACCCAAGCCCAAGCCTAAGCCGATCGAGAAAGAGGAAGAAGAAGACGACTGGGAATACGAAGAAAACAACGACAAAAACAAAGAAGCACCCAACTTCTTCGGCATCCCGTTCTGATCAACGCCCCCAAGCAGATTCACCACAAGCGTAGCGGGCGACGCGAAGCGTCCCGTCTGGCAGTCCACGAATTTCGCACGGGACGCTTCGCGTCGCC
>JBGSTE010000661.1:0-7859 GCA_041736655.1 Phycisphaeraceae bacterium
CGACCCGCAGACCACCGCCGTGGGCCAGGTGATGACCACCGACGTGGTTTGCTGCAGGCCCGACACCAGCGTCGAGCAGGCCCGCGCCATCTTCCGTGACAAGCGCGTCCGTCACCTGCCGGTCGTCGACGATGCCGGCAAGGCGGTGGGCGTCGTGTCCATCGGCGACGCGAACGCTTGGGCGATGGACCACCAGCAGGCGGAGATCCACTACCTGCAAGAGTATTTGTACGGAACGCGGACTCGCGGTTCGAGCGGGTACGCGTGAGTTAGGCTAGAGGCTTGAGGACTGGCTTTACGCAAGACTCAGGACTCAGGCCACAAGCCTTCCGCATAAACTCCCCGCATGACCCTGCTCTTCCTCGGCATTGCCCTGGGGCTGCTGATCGCCACACCGCTGGCCTGGCTGTATTCACGCCGGACCGAGCGGCGGGTGCGTGAGCTTGAACGCCAGGCGCGGGCCAACGAGCGATTGGCCGAGCAGGCGACCATGACGCGCGGCCTGGCGCACGAGATCAAGAACCCGCTGTCAACCATCGGGCTCAACATCCAGCTCTTACAGGAAGACGCATCGGACATCGAGCGGGCTGCGTCAGAGCAGCCTTTGATCGCCGAGCAGGCTGGGAAGATGCGGCGGCGTCTGGGCACGCTCGGGCGCGAGGCGATCCGCCTGCGCGAGATCCTCGAAGATTTCCTGCGTTTTGCTGGCCGAATCGAGCTGGACCGCCAGACGACGGACTTGAACGCGCTGGTCGATGAGCTTGCGGCCTTCTTTGAACCGCAGGCGGCCGAGGCCCGAGTCAACCTGCGGACCCAGCTCGACCCCGCCCTGCCGAAGATCAGCGCCGACCCGTCACTGCTCAAGCAGGCGACGCTGAACCTGATGATCAACGCCACGCACGCCATGGCCGACGCCAAAAAAGACGGCCAGCCCCACGGCGGTGCCAGCGAACTGATCCTCCGCACCAGCCGATCGCATACAAAAGACAACGAGCGTGTGTGCATCCACATCATCGATACCGGCCCGGGCATGACCGACGACATCAAGGCCCAGATCTTCAAGCCCTACTTCTCCACCAAGCGCACCGGCACCGGGCTGGGCCTACCCACCACACGCCGCATCGTCGAAGAGCACGGCGGCGAACTGACCCTGCACACCGAGCCGGGCAAAGGCAGCGAGTTCACGATCGAGCTGCCGGTTTAAGACGGCAGTTCGCTGTCACTTTTGAAAGAACTTCTCAAGCGTGAACTTCACCGGCACCTGTTCAAACCTGGTCGCCAGCACCACGCGCAGCTTGTCGAGCTTGCGTTCGTTGTTGAGCGGGAAGACCATCTCGACCTCGTAACTGGCGGCGAAGAGGTCAAGCTCGTTGGTCCAGCGTCCGCCGCCGATGATGTCGCCGTCGGCATTGAGCGCGTACAGCGAGTCGATGATCGCGGCCTTGTCACCGGCGGCCCGCCGAATGTCCAGCTTGACGGTCATCACGCCCTTCTTGTCGATCTCCATCGCCTTGACCTTGACCTGCGTGTCGTGGCCGATGTCGTGGAAATTGTCGGCAACGATCGCGGGCACCTCCTCCGATGCCCGATCGCGTACGACCACGGCCGTGCCTTCGATCTCCAGTTCGTCCACCTCGTAGGCCGGCCGCGTGAGCTCGATCGAGGCAAGCTCAGCCTCGGCCAGCAGGATCGCATCGCCCCGCCGGATCTTGATCTTCGGATGCGGCAGCACCGCGGCAAACTCATCCTGGTTTCGCTTACGTGCGGGCACCAGCAGTTCATCGCGTTTGCTGTTGCGGGCCGAACGAGCGATCAGCGCCGAGCGAAAGCAGAGGACATCCGCGTCCGAGGGGGCCTGCATCAGGCCGGTGATCGAGAGCGTGTGCTGAGGCGCTTCATCACCAAGTAGCTGCAGTTCTGAAGCGGTCTCGTATTGCGTCACCGCCAGCGAATATCCTGCCTTGTCACGCAGGACACGCAGCCCCTCATCCTCCAATTCGTCGGCGGCGATCGGCCATGCCAGGCAGATGGCGATCAGGATCAGCTTCAGCAGGCCGAGGTTTCGCATAGGCATGATGGGCTCCGGAGCTAAAGCATACCGCAAGGACAAACGGAAACGACGTTTGGCCTGGCCGAAGTGGCACGGCAATGAAAAAGCACCGCGGGATCGCGGTGCTCTTGAGGATCAAAAGGGTTTGTCAACTCAGGCCTTGATTTCAAAGACCGACTGCGTTCGCAGGACGTTGCCGTTGTTGGCGGTCAGGTGGTAGCCCTGAATGTGGAACTCTTTTTTGTACTTCTGTGTGTCCACGACAAAGAGCGCCGGGCCGGTCGGGGTCCGGAATTCGTAGGACAGCGCACCGACCTCGCTGGCAAACTCTTTCATCTCGCGGTAGGTGGCGAGGTAGAGGTTTTCGGTCAGCGACTCGGTCTGGAGGGTGGTGAAATAGCCGATGTTCGGATCGCCGTCGAATTCGTACTCTTTTTCACCCAGACAGGGCAGGGCGTGGGCGAGGTTGGACTCGGGCAGGTGGTCGTTGCCTTCGAGGCAGGCCTCGACAAGGGATCGGCCGTTGTAGATAAAGCGCACGACGTGTCCGCCGTCGACCAGCCAGGTCTCGACCTCATAGTCGCCATGACGATCGACTCGCCGGGCATGGAAACGGAAGAGCTCAGGGTGAAGCGGACGCTTGTAGAGCATCAGCTTGGGGATCTGGGCAATTGGGGATTTACTGTTGACTGTCATTTCAACAACCTCAATCTGTAGTGGTTAGGAGTGCGTGCAGGCCAACCTGTAGAAGTCCCCGGATCGGAAATGACTCGATCCGGAGAGGGATTATAGTCTCCAAACGTGCAATTGGAAGCGCGAGATCGATGTTTTGCATTATTTTGGAAGTCTTCAATCACCCCACTAGGGCTATTTTGTTCGCTAGTCCTGATATGGAGCGGGTTTACAGTCATTTTGCCATTTAGGCCGATAACGAGTGATGTCAGCAGGGTTTGTACCTTTTGTAGGGACCTCGCCAGCTCATGGCCCGGATTCGTGACATTCTGCCTGCCATCCTGTCGCTGCGCAGCCGCGTCATCGACCAGGCGCTGTCCTCCGCATTAGCCCATGCCCAGGAGCAGGAGTTGGGGGTGCTAGGCCTTGCCATGCTCAAAAGGGGTAAGGCCAACGGGGCGGAGGCTCTGGTTGCCGAGTTTGACCGCCTGCCAGCGGAGCTTCAGCAGAAGGTCGTGGCCCAGGCCGAGCAGCTCGCCACCTCGATCCGCCGGGCCTCGAGCCAGCGTGGCCCGAGGGCCGCGGTCAACGCCCTGACCATCATCGAGCAGGCCGCATCGACCCGCCTGGCGTACCTGGCGGTGTCGCTTTGCCGGCATGCTGAACCGGATGTCCGCCAGCAGGCCGGCCGCTGCCTGATTGGACTAGCCAAACGCGCCGCCTCCAGCCAGCGGGTCAACCAGCAGCCGCACCTGGACAGCCTCAGCGCCCGCTTCCTGGTACAGGCGATCGAGCAGGCAGTGGTCCAGTACAGCCGGCACGACCAGCCGGACATTCTCACCGCCATGCTCTGGCTGATCCCCCGATCGATGCCCGAGGCCGTCGCCGCCTTGCGCAACGCCGAGCACACTGCGGTTTCAACCTTAAGCCACCGCATCACCGCCGAGCAGGACCCGGCCAGCCGACGTGCCCTGCTGAGCCTGATCGGCATCCACCCGCTTGCTGATGCGAGTCGCCGGGCGTTAGCCGACGCTAACAACAGACAACAACTGAGCGAAGTCCTGGAGCAGGGCCACCTCTTGTGTCTGCCGGGCGTACACAAGGCCCTGTCGCGCTCGCGTCATCCGGACACGCTCTGGCCCGATACCCGACAGCAGCGATCGATGCCCGTCGAGGCCCGACGCTGGCTGCCAACCTATCTCCAGTCCATCAGCCCCGACCCGCAGGATCAGGTCATCCGACTGGCGCCGATGCTGCGTCAGACCGATACCGCGACGCGACTGGCGGTCCTGCGCCGACTCTTGAAGCTGGCGCGATCTGCTTCGCCGGAGCAACAAGGCCTCGCCGACAACGCCAACGACACGCTGGCGCTGCTCACGCGAGACCCCGAACCGGCGATCGCGCGGTCAGCCCTGTGGCACTTGATCCACATCGACTACGCCGGCCTGCCCCGCATCCTCGCAGACCTGGTCAACTCACGTCACCCCGTCATCCGCAAGGTCGCTTCCAAACGTCTGGCTCCCTTGGGCTTTGACCGCTACTGGGACGCCTGGCCCAAGCTTGACCCCAAGCGTCGCATCGCCGCCGGCCGGGCGCTGATCAAGATCGACGATGACTTTCACCGTCACCTGGCCACCCGCCTGGCGTCGCGCGACCCGGACAAACGCCTGCGTGCGCTGGGCATCATCGCCACGCTTAATCAGGGCTGCTTCTTTGAAGAGCTGCTGCTGGACCTGTGCGGCAGCACCGACCTGCGGATCGTCGCCAGCGCGGTCAAGGCCCTGGCCGGCTGCACCAGTACGACCACGGAGAAAACCCTGCAACTGGCGATGGAACACGACGACGCCCGTATCCGCGCCAACGCGCTCGAGGCCCTGAGCCAGGCCCAGGCCTCGGCCAACCTCGACAAGCTCATCGAACTGGCGCAGGACCAGGCCCAGCGCCCCCGCGCCAACGCCATCAAGACCCTGCTCGAACTGCGCGCCCGTGATGCGATGCCCTCGCTGACCCGCATGCTGTCGGATCAACGAGCCAAGCACCGCATCTCCGCCCTCTGGCTGATCGACGAGCTGGGCATTATCGCGCTGGCCAGACTGGTCGCGGAGATGTCGCTGACCGACGATGACGAGCAGGTCAAGAAGCGGGCCGGCCAGGTCATTCAGCACCTGATCGAAGACCTCGAACACCAGGCCAGTGCCCACCACGCCCAACATGATGAGCACGAACAAAGCCTCGACGTCGCGCTACCGACGGAGGCTGCCTCGGAATGACAACCATCGACTTTTCCATCCCGTTGAAGGTGTCTGACACCCTATTCAGCCTCCTGAGTCAGACCGGCTCAAACAGCGGCACGCTGGTGCCGCGTAAACAGCTCAAGGATGTCAGTAAGCACTTTAATGACGGCATCCAGCACGACCTGCCGTGGGAACTACTGCTGGTGGGGCTGGGATCGATCCTGATCATCATTGTGGCCGTCTCGATGCGTCGGTGGTGGGTCGGCCGACATGATGATCCAAGCCCGCTGGTGCTCTACAGCGCCATCTCGCGCAAGGCCGGGCTGAGTTGGGCCGACCGCTTCCTGCTCTGGCGGATCGCGCGGGCCAATGCGTTACCGACACCGATCACCCTGCTCCTGGCGCGCGGATCGCTCCGCCACTACGCCAGCACCTTCGCCAGCGGGTTGAGCACGCGATCGGCTCAGCGACTTCGACAGCGCATCACACGCATCGAGGCGGAGTTGTTCGGCTAACAGGTTGCTGAAAAACAACCGACCGACTCACACCCCACCCGGCGCGCGTCGGTCGGCCATGCTTAGGCGATCCACCCCCTCGGCCCGAACGGGGTCGAGTCGATCGCCAGTGCGTTGTATAGATGACTTTCTTCAGGCCGGCTGCGGGGTCTTGGCTTGGGCTGCCGCCGGCTGAGGCTGTTCCGCGCGTCGGACATCCTTGGCCTGCATGCCCTTGTCGCCTTCGACCAGTTCGTAGTTGACCTTCTCGCCGTCCTTGAGCGAGCGGAAGCCGTCGCCGAGGATCTGGCTGAAATGGACAAACACGTCCTGGCCCTGGGGCCCAACGATGAAGCCGTAGCCTTTCTTGGGATCAAACCATTTGACTTCGCCGTGAATCGACATGCGCAACTCCTGAGGGTCTGAAGACATGTGGCTGGGTGTAGATAGACGAAGCGCGCCTGAAGGGGCTGACTTGCCGCGTGGTGAATATGCGGCCGGCAAATCGATGCGATGCAAGATGACTAGCGCAACACAAACACACCCTGTACCGCCGGCTGGTTCACGAGAAATGAACCGGCGGACCCACTCTTTACTGCAGCACGCTGACTGGGGGCGGTGCCGCGTCACCCCGGCGTCAGGTTTTAGAGGTGAACTCCTAACGCCGTTCTAATCATAATCACAAACATCGTTCGCGCCCAGCGGTCACCGTCTATTTTTTATACAGGGCGGGCATCGATAAGAAAAAATCCCGGGCAGTGCCTGCCCATTAAGCAAAAATGACCCTCAAAGGCCAGAAACATCGGCCCGAGAACTAACCCCGAATCAACCTGGCCGATCCCGCTCGTGCCGGAAATCAACGCCCCGATTCTTCAACGCCAGTCAATCATTGACAAACAACAGGTCGTCGCCGCCATCGCCTTTGCGGTGGCAACTGATGCAGGAACTGGTCCAGGAGGTATCGAGTTTGCCCGCGTTGGTGACCTGTCCTGACGCGTCGGCAATCGCCCAGTACCAGTCCTTGTTTGGCGGGTCGTAGCCGGCGATCTTCTTCATCACCGTCAGGCCGATCAATCGCTTGTCCTTGTCGAACTGTTCCTTGACGAAGATCGAGCCGTCCGGCGGGTTGTCCAGATCACTCATACCCAGGTCGTTGACGAAGTAACGGACATACGCGGGCAAGGGGTGGGCGCTGGTGGTGTAGCCCTCGACCCACTCGGGCGTCTTCCATGTCGCGTAGTCGGCGATCTCCTGTTGCAACGTGTCAGCGGCGACACGATCCTGACCCACCGGCACGCCGAAGTAGGTGCAGCCCGCGAAGACCATCGCTAGTGACAACAACACGCATCCTAAGACTCTTGCTCCGACTCGCCGCATCGCAGGCTCCCATTGAGTAGTTCATCATCGCGAAAACCGAGCCGCAACATACGCCTCGTGGAAACAACCGCGAACTCGTTGATTTATTCCGGCGAATGCGGTGGCGGTGGTGTGTCTCGCTTGGTCTTGGGGCTGGCGTTCATGGCACCCTCAGCCCAGCGGACCACGATCAACGTAAAGACAGCCATCACCATGCAAACACCCGCGATGAGGTAGTAGCCCGCGCCCGAGGCAACGCCGACGGCGGCGACGACCCAGATGCCAGCGGCGGTGGTCATGCCGTGCACGCGTTGTCGGCCTTGCATAATCGCGCCAGCACCGAGGAAACCGATGCCGCCGACGATGCCGGCGATGATACGCGTGGGGTCGACCGGCTGCGATTGGCCGGGATCGGCCATGAATTGCTCAAACATGGCGATGCTGATGACCGTGAAGGTCGACGCTCCGAGGGCGACGAGCATGTTGGTACGCAGCCCGGCAGGTCGAGCCTTGCGTTCGCGCTCCCAACCGATCACTGCGGCAAACGCCAGCGCGATGCCCAGGCGCAACGTCACTTCATACCAGGGAAGATTGTGCAACACGCCCACATTTTAATGCGCCAGGCAGTAGACTCCAACTCATCGTCTGGCCGCGATCATCGCGCAGGCCAGGGCAATCAGCACGATCGAGCCGGGCTGGATGGACAGGCCCGCCAGACCCAGGCCGGTGAGCGTGCCGGTGAGCGTTGCGGTCGGAAGATACGTCTTGAATCGATGCATGAGTCGTTCCTAGTGGGTCGAGTCCCGTCTGTCAGACCAGCGGCGGTAAAAAGTAAAACACACAGGACTCAATCGGGCTTAGCCAATCACTGATTACCCCATCAAACCATCCTTTAAGGGGAGTAGCGCAACCGGCAGGGTTTATCTGGATTAACAGCACCCGCCCGTTCGTCGTCGCCGCCGCAGGCGCCGGCTAACAATAAAAAACCGCGGCACTAGGCCGCGGTTCATAGAAATAACAGTCGCCATGTCCGACCGAATCAGCCCTCGCTGC